>PGXB01000030.1 GCA_002838945.1 candidate division Zixibacteria bacterium HGW-Zixibacteria-1 | reverse complement strand
AACGGGCAATTTCGCACCGTTCTTCAACCGTAAGTTGTTTGTAGATTTGTCCCATAACAACACCTTATACAGGTGTTGCACTTCGTTTGTGAATTTAGGAATCCAGATCAAGATCGCCGGACTTCAGGCCGAAGCGGATAAAATAAAGTTCAGGCAAGGCACCGGATGTAATCGCTGCCGCATGACCGGATTCAAAGGATTAACCGGCATATATGAACTGGTTATCGTCGATGATGTCATGTCGGAAATGATTATAAACAATGCTTCGGATGTCAAATTCAGGAATTATGCCTCAAGCAAGAGCTATCGGCCGCTGTTTCAAGAGGGGCTCGACAAGGTTCGAAGCGGTGAAGTTAACCTCGAGGAATTGCTGCGCGTGATTTCGATTGTCGAGCGGGAGGCCGTTGTCGGCACTGAGCGAGAGACCGCAATCAATGTCTAAGTCATTTTCATATAAGGCCAGATCCGCCGCAGGCGAACTGATGACCGGAACCATTCAGGCTGAAGATGCCCGAAGAGTTGCGGCCATCCTGGCCGAACAGCAGCTTGTTCCCACCCGGATAACCGCCCAAAAATCAGACGATCGCCCCGGGCTGTTTGGATTCATGAAGGGGCGGCTTTACGAGGACCTGATTATTTTTACACGAAGCTTGTCAACTCTGTACCATGCCGGTATTCCCATATTAAATGCGCTGGCCATGATCAGGGTGGGTGATTCCAAAAGCTATTTTAATACCGCCTTAAAAAACATTCGTGACCGGGTTCAGGCCGGCCGCTCGCTTTCGGAATCAATGGAAGAATTCCCCCAAATATTCCCCAGTATTTACAGCGCCACGGTTGCCGCCGGAGAAGTTTCCGGGCAGTTGGACACGATATTGGATTCTCTCGCCGAGATGCTGGAGCGCGATATGGAACTGAACCGCCAGATAAAATCATCAACGAGGTATCCGCTGGCGGTGGTGGGAGCCATCATGGGAGCCTTCGTGGTCCTGATTACCTTTGTCATCCCCCGTTTCATGACCTTTTATTCCAAGATGGGCGCCTCCCTTCCCCTGCCGACGAAATTGCTTATCTGGGTCAATCAATTTGTGACCGGTTATTGGATAATTGTCGTCGCCGCCGCCGGTATCTCCTTTTTTATAATACGAAAAATCTACTCGACACCATCGGGGAAGCTGTCTTTCGACAGGGGCTTTCTCCGGTTACCGGTCTTCGGCGATCTGATTGTAAAAGGCAACATTGCCCGGTTCTCATATATTTTCCAGATATTGCTGGCCAGCGGCATTCCTATCGTGCGTTCACTTGAAATGCTCTCGAATGTTATCAAAAATTCTCAGCTAAAATCTGAAATCGACCAGATGGCCGATTCTTTCCGTGAAGGAAGGGAATTAACATCCCTGATAAAAGATCTTGAATTTTTTCCCGAAATGGCGCTTCGCATGATGCAGGTCGGAATGGAAAGCGGTTCGATGGAATTGATGTTGCATGAAACGGCCAGTCATTATAGCAAAGAAGTGGATTATAAATCGCGGCATTTGACATCGCTCCTGGAGCCGATTCTGACCGTGGTTCTGGGTGTTTTCGTGCTCATAGTTGCCTTGGCTATCTTCTTGCCAATGTGGAACTTAATTCAAGTATTCCGGGGTTGAAGAAAAGTAAAGAAAATGGACTAATTTCCGATAATAATCTTATAAACTAGCAACACCAATTTTAAACAACTAAGGAGTAGCTATGGCCTTCAAAAATCTCTCAAAACAGAGTGGTTTTACTCTGATTGAACTGGTGATCATTATTGTAATTCTTGGCATTTTGGCCGCGGTCGCCATTCCCAAGTATGCCGATATTTCATCGGAGGCGAAAGAAGCTTCGGCCCGCGGTGCCCTTGGCGCCCTCAGATCGGGCATTTCAATTTATTATGCCAACAAGGCAGTCACCACCGGAACCGCGGTCTGGCCGACCCTGGATACTGTCAATCTGATCGGTGAAGTCATGGAACAGAGCCTTCCCAAAAACCCGTACCAGGACGATGCTATGGCTCTGGATAGTATTGTCGACGGCAGTGCCCTTGGTAAAGGCAATGTCAGCGGTGGTCGCGGCGGCTGGGCCTATAATTTTAACACGGGCGAGATTTGGCCGAACACTAACTCCGCGGGCGAAAACAACTGGTAATCCGAAATGGATTATTCACTTGTCCGTAGAGTATATCGACCGATTAAAAAAGAAAATGGCTTCACACTTATTGAGCTGGTCATAGTTATTGTGGTCCTCGGTATCGTGGCAGCCGTGGCTATCCCCCGATTCGGATCGCTTTCGGAAAACTCCAAAATAAATGTTACCAAGGAGGAAATGCGACGAATCAAGGAAGCTATCATTGGTAATCCCCAACTGGTAACAGGGGGACAATACATTGACAGGGGATTTATCGGCGATGTCGGCCATCCCCCTTCAAATCTGGTCGATCTGGTGCGAAAACCGGATTCCATTCCGGCCTATGATAAATTCAGCCGTGTCGGCTGGAACGGGCCATATCTGGACAGCGCTGGGAATAAATATCTTTATGACGCCTGGGACAGCGTCTATGGCTATGACCCAGCCGTCAGGACAATAACTTCTCTGGGGGCGGACCCTGATATTGTAGTGACTTTTTAGGCGGATAATATGTTTGGTTCAGAAAAAGGCATGACACTCATTGAACTGGTAATGGTGATAATCATTATCGGTATCATTTCCGGTGTGGCTATGAAAACGATGGAATCATCAATCGAAACCGGGCGCGTCGAATCAACGCGGACCGAGATGCAGGCTCTGGCCGATGCCATGGTCGGTAAGCCCGATCTGATGAGCAACGGCAGCCGCATCGATTTTGGCTATGTCGGCGATGTCGGCTCCCTGCCGCCCGATCTGGATGCCCTGGTTGCCGCTCCATCGGGATTTTCGACATGGAATGGACCTTATATCAGCAACAATTTTGTCGAAGCTTCCGATGATTTCAAGAAAGACGGGTGGGGTGTTGAATACGCCTATGGCGGCAGTTTGACAATAACCTCATCCGGTTCGGGAAGCAATCTCACCAAACAACTGGCCGCAGATATCACCGATTTGACCGCCAATTCAATCCGAGGGACCATTCTTGATGCCGAGAGCATTCCCCCCGGCACGCACAGCGGTGAAGTTGATGTTATAATCGAATTTCCTGACGGCGCCGGCTCAATGTCAACGTTGACTGTCAAGCCTTCGCCCTCGGGCAATTACAGTCTGGCCGGCCTGCCGATGGGCAATCATACCATTACGGTGGTGTCCACGACCACCAATGACACTGTCTTCTCTTATGTTACCGTCCCACCCAGATCTTCGGTTGTCAACAATATCAGATTCGGGTATGCCCTGTGGTCGGGAGGCGGCGGCCCCGGCGGAGGAAGCGGTGTCGAATATGTGGCCGGATCAGCCACCACCACCAACGGCGGTCGTGATGTAGAATTCAATATTACCAACAATTCCGGCGCAAACATTACCATAGACTGGCTGGAGGCCGTTTATACTCATTCGCCCACTGCCTATTATGAACGCGTCCGCTGGGACAACGCCAGTGTTGCCAACCAGACAAGCCCGCGTTTCGGATCGGGCGACCGCGCCACTTTCAATAGTTCGAAAACGCTAACCGACGGTTCGACCATTACTATCAAATTACAGGATTTTAACACCTCACCATCTGGCGGAGGCCCGGCGGCTAATATGGCCGGAACAGCCTTTAGCATAACTTTTAGCGATGGATCGTCGATTACCTTCACTATTTAGACAGGATAATGGCAATGAAAAGCACGCTGATGGAAAATAAAACTATCGCCGGTGAGGAATTGAAAAGCCGTCTCCAGCTGTTTCTGCATTCGCTCAGGACTACAGGGCGTCGCCGATTCGGACGCACAATTGCCGTGCATTTCGATCAGTCGTTCCTGCAATTTGCCGTGGCCCAGCAGACCCTGTTTCACTCAAAGCTGATTCATATTTCCAAAGAGTATCTGCCTCGCTCGCTGAAAACCGAGGAGGACCGGCGGAGTTTTATTATTAAGGAAATTAGAGAATACATTAAAAGATTCGGGACATCTTCCACAAGATATGTCCTCGGCATCGGCGGCCCCAAAACCGCCTTCCGGATTATCACTCTTCCCCGGATGTCCGGCAGTGAATTGGCAGAGGCGATATATTGGGAAGGTGATAAAAGAGTTCCATATGGTCTGGAAAAGGCCTTCTACGGGCATTACATAAATGAAAACGTAAGAAGCAACCAGAACGATACCGTCTCGGCGTCCTTGCTGGCGGTTCTCCAAAGCGATATATATGACAGGCTGAAGCTTTTTGACACAATCGGGACCAATGTCCACAGTGTACACCATGAATTAGAGGCCATCGGTCGGATGCTTCCCTACATACAGAATTTCGACCCAGCCGTGACCTATGCTTTGATAAACGTCAAGAAAAATAGTTCCGAAATCAGCTTTTATCGCGGGACCCGGCTCGAATTCATGCATATCAGTTCGGTCGGTTCGGAGACATTATCGGGTGGGCCCGAAAACAGCATCAAATACGAATATTTCACGGAAACGCTGGTTAACGAAATACAGAACTCCCTGGATTATTATGTCGGGCAATTTTCCAGTACGACCGCCGATACCGTATTTGTCTATGGTGACCTGTCATACTCGGATGAGCTGATTGCGAATCTGTCCGATCGTTTCGGCATTCAGTTTAAACGCTTTCCGATCGAGAGCTTACTGAAGGCTCAGCCGGAGTTGGAAGATATTGTAGATCAGATCCCGGTTTCACTTGCGACCGTGGCCCTGGCTTTGGACAGTCCCGGCTTGATTGATTTTCTCCCTCCCGAAAAAAAGAAAAAACGGGACAATGCTGCCTTCCTGAGGCAAGCCGTGCCGGCAGTACTAGTGGTTATGGCGGTCCTGGTTGCTTACTGGGGTTCTCTAAAATTTGCAAACGGCATCGATCATATCCGTCTGGCGGCGGCTGAAAATCAGATGGCCATGTTTCGCGGCTCTCCGACTTATGTAATGTATCATTCAATCAAGAGTCAGATGGCTGCCGACCGGATGCTGATGGATAAACTCAATCAGGAGCCGACCTTCCTTAATCTCAATCTTAAAGAATTATCCAGACTGGCTCCGGAAAAAATCAAACTGGATGTTTATGATCTGGTTAATGAAGGCGATACCTGTAAAATTATTCTGACGGGTCATGCTATTTCCTCGGACCCGCCACCGGAAATCGTCCTGGCCGAATTTATCGCCCGTCTGCAGGGCTCGCCATTTTTTAAAGATGTCAAACTGAATCGCCATATCAAGAAAGTAACCGATGACGGCTTTGTCATAGACTTTCAACTCGGAATGGGGGCGGCAATATGAAGCAGAAAATAATCATAACTATAGCTGCGGCCGCCGGCATTGCGCTGGTATGGTATCTTTTTATAACGTCACCCCAGATACAGGAAAACCGGGAACTGAGGTCCTCGGTAGACGAGTCGGAGAGGCAGCTGGCCGATCTCAAAAATGTCATAATACAGATTCCGGAATATTGCGATATGCGGCAAAAAATGCTTGAAGAAAAGCATTTGCTGATTTCGAGGTTATATTCCAAAGAGGACCTGATAAAGTTATTTGATGAGTTTGCGGGGAAGGCGCATTTACATGATTTGGAGCTGGTCGAGATATCCCCTTCCCTCCAGGAACTTCTCGAACTGAATAACGCACCACCCGATGCGAATTCGCCCCGGATGCTCGACATGACCCTCAAATTTCGAGGAACCTTGTCGAATGCTGGCAAATTTATCGAAGAAATTGAGAAACAAAGTTTTTACAAGGGGCTCAATCACTGCCGGATCAGCAACCCGGTCGAAAAACGGCCCCTGTCCGATATAAGTCTCGGTTTCCGGGCCGTTCTGGGAACTATTAAGGATAGCTGATGGATACAAAAAAGCGACAGCGAATCATTTACGTTATTTTCATCGCCGCGGTTATCTGGGGTGTTTACAACCTATCCGGGAATAAACCCAGAACGCAGGTTGACGTGCCGCGCCCGGTGGCCAAATTAGACGCTATACGGACCGGAATCAAAACCGAGAGTATTAACATTGAAAAATATTCTGCGCTCGAATGGGGACGTGATCCGTTTTACCGCGGCCCCAAACACATCATTCTCTCCGCAGTCGGGGTGACTCAGCCGGTCTGGACATTGAGCGGAATTCTCTTCGACAATAACAGCCCATCGGCGATTATCAATAAGAAAATCGTTCGTGGCGGCGATATAATAAATGGAGCCAGGGTAGTACAAGTTGATAAGGAAACGGTCACCCTTGATAAGGACGGACTCCAATTTACTCTGACCATTATAAAGGAAAAGTCATGAAATCACGCATCTTATTAATAGCCTTAATCTTTATCGCATTACACACTCCCGCGTCTTCAGGCTCACCTGATTTGAACGTCGATATATCACTGCAATACGATGATGTCCCGATCTCCACGGTGCTGAACATGATTGCACAGCAATATAATCTGAATCTCGTTCAGTCGGGCCTGATTGAAGGCAGCATATCCATCAAACTCGACAATGTCAGTCTCGAGAATGCCCTTCGTGCTATCCTGGCCTCCAACGGCTACAACTATTATTTGGCCGGCAATATTATCGTCGTCAAACCGGTCGAAATGCCGGCCCAGGGCGAACTGGTCATCGAGACCGTCGCGCTCGACTATATCTCCCCGGCCGCGGCTGTAAGTGCCGCCGAAGGGCTTCTGTCCGCCAGAGGAAAAATAAATATTGTGACCGATCCGCAATACAAAGGATCGAAAACCGGAATACCGGTACCGTCGCAAATTGTCATTATCGATGTTCCCGATGCCGCCAGGCTGGTCGCCGATTTTATCAGAAAAACCGACAGGCCGGAACCGCAGGTGGCGATCGAAGTCAGGATTGTTGAAACCAACCTCGACACCGATCTCCAGGC
Organism: candidate division Zixibacteria bacterium HGW-Zixibacteria-1; assembly: GCA_002838945.1. NCBI lineage: Bacteria > Pseudomonadati > Candidatus Zixiibacteriota > candidate division Zixibacteria bacterium HGW-Zixibacteria-1. The sequence continues at coordinate 39,350 of PGXB01000030.1, read as the reverse complement.
CGGTTTTAAGTGGCCCACCAGCCTCACCGCCCGCGGCCATGGCGTAACCACTGGTGCCGGCGGAACAACCACCTTCGCTACTGCCAATGAAGCGGTCGGCCAGATCGACCTTCCCGATGGAAAATGGGAATGGGGAAAACTATCTCTTAATGAGCTCAATCTGGTCCTCGAATTCCTTGAGCAAAGCGGCAATTCCAAGCTTATCTCGAATCCTAAAATTACTACTCTCAACAACCACCCGGCCGAAATCAAGGTCGCCACAGTTGTGCCTATTCAGACTATTAATCGTTTCAGCGAGGGCGGCGCCGTCCAGGATATCGTTACCTTTCAGGATGAGGAAGTCGGCATCACTCTGTATGTCACCCCTCATATAACCGAAGATAACCAGATTATCCTCGATGTAAATCCGACTGTTGCCGAGATTATCGGCTACTCCGGTCCTCTGGATAATCAGAAACCGATTACATCGGAGCGGTCAATTCATACCAGAATCACGGTTAAAAACGAAGAAACGGCCGTGCTGGGCGGGTTGTTCAAAGAAGATAAAATCGAAAGCGAACAGAAGGTCTTTTTTCTGGGTTCGATTCCGATTATCGGCGGGCTTTTCAAACATAAATCAGTGCAGACGACCAAGACCGATCTGACGATAATGATTACGCCGCGAATTCTAAATAATTAAGCTTTTGTTTTTATAAGATCAAAACGCCGGGACCTGTTCAAATATACATACACGCCCAAAATCAATAGCCCGATATCTCTTAATAATAGTCCGACGGCGCTTTCCTTTGCTTTGGAGCTGACCGAAAAACATCCGCATTCAAGATTTATGCCGCGATACAGGTTTACACCGATGGCAACGATAAAAACCAGGACCATTACATTTATAATAAGAATGCTGCCTTCCTTATAAATACCGGCAATCAATAACATTCCACTGATAATTTCGATCCAGGGCAACAGCAGGGCAAGGATGTTTATCAACATGCCCGGCATAATATGATAATTGTATATTATCCTTGCGAATTGCGCCGGGGATTGAATCTTATCCAGAGAAGCATAGATAAAAATTATCCCGATAAACAGCCGAACGATCAACCCGAGAAAATCATTATGGAGAAATTTATTGGTTCCGTTCAATTCCTTCTCCCTTCTCCACAGGCAGGTTTGCTCTTTCCCACTCACGCCAACCCCCGTAGAAGATGAATATTCTTTGATAACCGATGTCCTGCATATCGCGACCAAGAAACAGCGACAATTCACATTCGCTTCCGGAACAATAGATGACAATTTCCCGGTCCACCGGGATCATCATCAACTGCTCATGATAGTCATCCAAATAGTCGTATGGAATATTAACGGCATTCCGGACATGGGCCACGGCATAGTCTTCCGGGTCGCGGGCATCGATGAAAAGAGTCCCCGGCGATTGATATCGAGCGGCGGCTTCATCAAGCGAAATAAAAGGAGGATCGCCTTCTTCCGCCGATGGCGGAACCGCAACGCTATCCGATCCCGATATGGACGGCCAGTCGCCTACAAAGGGAATTCGGCTTCCTGATGCGAGGTTGACAATGACTGCCAGGGCCGCCGAAAATAAAATTATGATCACTGCCTGTTTGATTCTGATTATCATATAATCTGTTACAATCCAATCAATTAAAAGTTCATCGCAAGTTATCGCGAATATCCCTAAAACGAAATTATTTGTCAATATATTTAATTTTCAATTGGAGATATTACTAATTTCTGCGCAAAAAAAAGCGGCCGGTGGAACCGGCCGCAATCGTCAAATTTTCCAACCTACTGCTGCCTTATTAATCAGCTTATGATGGGCCCGCCATATTGCTCGGCCCGCGCCATTCTAATACCTTTATCCCATTTCAGATCAAGCAGCTCAAACTTTCCCGCCAAAATCCTGGTGACTACTTTGACGAATTTGTCAGGACTCAGGTCCTGCAAACCATACGGATGCCAGCAGTCTTTTACGCCTACTGCGGCAAACTCTTCTGCTTCTTTTCTCGGGGGCATAGTGTTTCTCCCACTTAGCCGTTTGGTTTTAGAATCATTATCAATGAAGGGCTATTTGGGGGTGCTCTAAATCAGCCTTTTTATCACCTCCTTAAATCGTATGGCGATATGGTCTTTTAATTCATCGCAAGGTGCTTCGCTAAAAAACAGGTATATGGCGGTTAAGGAATGTAGACTATTTACATATAATAATAGTATTTGTTAAATCGTTGTCAAGGCTTTTCTATGACAATTTTCTGGAAAATATATAAAATTATTAAGGATTATATTCAGGTCGAGCCGGTAATCTTTTTTATCTTTTCCGGCGAAAGATTATACTTTTTTGACAGCTCAATAATTATCTCATCCGTAGAGACTCTTCTCTCATAATCAGTTAAATCGCCCGGGAGACGACTTAGAAGACTATTGTAGTCCGCTTTAACTATTGGCGAGATCGTATCCTGCGGCGGTTTTTCCGCAACAGTTGTTTTTTGGGATGCAGTATTCCTGGCCTTTTGTTTCTCAATTTCAGCCGTCAGCAGGCTTTCCCGGTCGGCATGATAGTCATTCAAACTATCTATCTGGGTCAGATAAAATCTCTCTAAATTTTGAATGGAATCAACATAGACTCTGGTCGTATCATCAAATTTCTGCAGAAGCAGGCTGTCGCGGGTACGGAAATATTCATCCTTTATCGATTGCAATGACTCGGCAGATCGCCTGGCCGATAAATTCGACTTGATCACCGATATGCCGACCAGGCCGGCTATCAGGACCAAAACTGCAATAATTTTAATAATGTTTCGTTTCATAAACCAAGCCTATCTCCCTGCAACGGAAAATAGGCTTGTCGATTTCCAATGTCAAGTTTGAAAATTATGGGATTACGGTTATATCTGGATGCATGGAACAAGAATGCTGCCTTAATAAAAAAAAACCCGGCCCATCCATGGGCCGGGATACATTCGCCGTCAATTAATATCCCCCGAAATCCACTGACGGCTCATTACAGGAAATGCTGCTCTCTCCCTGCAAATTATTATACGATTTTTTTGGGAAATCGTTTATTTATTTTCGGATTTTCAAAATCAGGTAGATCCACGGTTTGATCATCGACCACCACCCGACAAACGGCCTGATTTTGCTGTAATTGCCCCTCTCCCTTGGATATATCATGGATACCGGAACCTCTAAAACCCGGTAACCCCTGCGAATAACATGAAAATGAATATAATATTCCATCTCATATTTATTCAGCCACACCTGGTCGATATTTAACCGTCTGTCATCAAAAAGGGAAAGTCTATAGGCGCGAAATCCACAGGTGACATCAGTGCCTCTGAAGCCGGTCAGCATGAAGGCAATGGCCGTGAAAAGTTTTACCATGACTTTTCTGAAAAGAGGCAGATTGGGCGACTGCCCGCCCGGAAGATACCGCGAACCCTGGACATAGTCGCAGCGATCGTTCAGAAGAGGTGTTGTCAGCCTTTCTATTTCGGACGGCTGCATCTTGCCGTTGGCCGCCATGATTACAATTAGTTGGTAACCATGCCCTTGGCCGTATTGAATCGCCTCCCGGATACCGCAGCCGATTCCGATGTTGGTCCTGTGACGAATCAACTCGAAGCCCTTTTCCTCTATATATTCCGCGCTGCCGTCGTCGGAGCCATCATCGACAAACAACAGGTCATAGAATCTGTTTTGGGGAAAACTGCTTATAAGGTTTTTGAGTTTTTCGCCCTCATTGTAGGAAAAGAGGGCCACCAGGATATCCGAGTTCGGCATCAGCGGCTGTCTTCCTGATCGATATACGGCCACCAGAGATAGGGCCGTTCGTACGCATTAATTCGGCACTTGAGCTCATTTACCGGCTTAATAACTTTGGCCGGATTGCCCGCCGCCACCATCATTTCCGGGATATCACCGATAATCACCGAGCCGGCCCCGATCAAGGCACCCCGCCCGATTTTGACTGCCGGCAGAAAGGTGCAGTTGGCGCCTATTTTTACCAGGTCACCGACGATGGCGCCGCCGCCGCAATCTTTATACTTGGGGCAGTTCATCGGATGCGGGTCGTCGGTAAAGACCGTATTGGGGCCGATAAAAACAAAATCGCCCAGGGTCACCATTTCCAGAAAACATCCCGAATGGATCCGGCAGTTATCGCCGATCTTATTTTCGAATTCCAGAACCGCATTGGTACCGACCGAGACATTGTTGCCGATGACATTGTTTTCCCTGATCGACGTTCCCTGCCCGGTCTGGAAATAATCGCCGATTATATTGCCGGCATAGATTGTGGTAAACGGTCTGACAATGCTGTTTTTCCCAATGGTCAGCTCCAGCGCCCCGGCTTCTTTCCCGCGCGGCGGCTGGCCGAGCACGGCCGGGCCGTAAATGATTGAATTCTCGCCAATTTTTACATTGTCATATATTTTGACATCGCCGATTATCTTAACATTCTTCACAACTCAATCACCTTTCCGCCCTGCTTGAGCGAGGTATTGGCTGCCTCCAGAATCCGCACCACCCGCAATCCGGTCATGCCATCGGTTAGCGGCTTTCGGCCCTCATTGATGGAATCGTAGAATTCCTGCGATACCAGGGTCAGCGCCTCCACCAATTCCAGTCTTGGAGCCAGCATATCGCCGGTCCGGTACTGAACCAGAATATCATACGCTTCTTCGCGTTTTTTTATGTACTCGACCCCTTTATTGTAGACTTTTACTTTTTCCGACGGCTCGACATCGTCATAAACAATCATCTTCTTCGATCCGCAAATAAGTGTTTTGCGAATCTTCACCGGCGCCAGCCAGTTGACGTGCACATGCCCGATCAAACCCGACTCATACAACACGGAGATGTAGGCCATATTTTCAATACCGTTATCGAAATGCGCCACACCGGTTGCCGATATCGATTTCGGTGACTGATCCAGAAGGTGATCCATAATCGAAACATCATGCGGCGCCAGATCCCAGACAACGTTGACATCGCTCTGGAACAGCCCCAGATTAACCCGCACCGAGTCGAAATAATATATCTCCCCCAGTTCGCCCGAAACCACAATTTCCTTTATTTTCCGGACGGCCGCCGTATAAATAAAAGTGTGATCCACCATCAGAGTCAATTTCTTTCTCTCGGCCGTTTCAATAAGAACTTCCGCCTGCTCGGTGGTGCCCGTCATCGGCTTTTCCATTAATAGATGCTTACCATTTTCAAGCGCTTCCATACCGAGCGGAAAATGCGTCGATACCGGCGTGGCAATGACCACGGCGTCGATATCTTTGCTGCGCAGAATATCGTTACAGTCATTGGTGACAATTTTGATATTCGGGTACAGTCTGGATATATACTCAAGCCGCTCCGGCCTCAGATCCGAAACCCCGAACACCCGGGCGCCCTTGAGCGCATTGAAATTCCTGACCAGGTTCGGTCCCCAGTAGCCACATCCGATTATCCCGATATTCATGCTCACTCCTAAAAATAATACCTGGCTTCATTGAGCCGTTTTATCTCCAGAATAATGCGATACCGCCCGGCCTGTCTTCCGAAAGATCCCGACAAATCTTCATATTCGACCTGACGGTTTCGGCTGTTCTCAATATAATAACTAATCGCCGAATCGGAAGAAAGATTATAATCGGTCCAGATTCTCGGGTCGCCTTTCTGGATATACCTTTCGATCGACGAATGCGTCAGGCTGGGCATTCTGAATGTTGCAGTACGGCCGATATTATATCCCCCCCGCAGCTCAAGAGAGCCGCTCCCGCCGTTATCAACCACAATATCGATATATCCGTATTGATCCAATAATTGATTGAAAATTTCCGGATTCAGTGGAATAAACCGCCAAGCCGGCATCTGCATGGAATCGACACCCAGAATGTTTTGAAAAACGTTGTAAGTCATCTTTCTGTAATAGAAATCGGAAAAGGGCGGTCGGCTTGGATCAAGAACCGTTCGTTGCCCATTGATTGACAGACCGAAGACGTTTCCCTTCAGGCCGCGGCCATCTTCACGAGTCATGTCGATACCGATCCGGGCCGGTTCCCCCGGCCCCAGCCTGAAACCATCCGGAATATATATCCTGACTCCGGCCTGCCCGTTGGGGCTGTTAAGCCGGCATTTCCATTCGGCCCAACTGTCGGCTGACAAAGCCGGCACTAAAGTCACGATGACAAGCAATATGGCCGGAAAGGCCATAATCGCCCCGACATTTTTGCCGATAACAGGCCGTAATTCTTTATAGACAAAATATAACAGGGCAACCAGAATAATCACTTTTGCTGTGGCGGTAACGGCGGCCCCGCTTTTTCCAATAAGCGAAACCGCCAATCCTCCCGGTAACAGAAGAACCGCAGCCAGCCCGGCCAATATAAGGACCATTTTAGCAGCCGTTGAAATCCTATTGACGCTTAATTTTTCTTTGAAATAATCATAGATTTTAAGCATAACCGCTGCTGATGCCACAATCACAAACGGCATGGCATTAAGATTATACCTCGCCAGGGCATGAAAAATAACATGAATTCCGGTATAGTAAAACGGCAATAAAAACAGCAATATCAGCCCTTTTTTTGAATCCGCCAAAAAAACAAAAACTCCAAAAAGCCCGGTTATGATTATCAGAAAATGATACAGCAACGATAGCCGCGGCCCGATTACAAAGGCCTGCCTGAAATCATTAAACGGCTGTCCCCACAGCCGGATAAATTTCTTTACCATCAATCCGGCATATCCAATCGGCTGCTCGGCAATTGTATTCATGACCGGCGAAACCCAGAAATCCTTATCAGTATAGTCAAGATCATAGCCTTCATATTCAATCGATGAACTCGATCTTATGTTGGCGGCCGAGTAATCAGGATCGCGGATCGAAAGTTTGCCGTAATAAAGGCTGGTGATTATAATCCATGGTATTATTATTATTATAAACGGGACCGCCGCTTTGATAAGCGGCGGGACTATTTTTCCAATCTGTTTCCGGAAGTCAAATATTACAGCCGCCCCAAATGGAATAAACAACAGGACCGCGGTCGGTTTTAACAGCGCCAGAAGCCCGAGCATCGCTCCGGAATATATAAGGTATTTGCTTTTCTGGTGGTCATACCACAGAAGAATTAAATATGTCGTCAGCAGAATCATCAATTTTGTCAAAGGTTCGGGCGACACGACGCCGGTCAGCAATATAAACGGAAGATAAAAAATATAAAGCAGACCGGCCAATATGGCTGTGCGTTCCCCAAAAAGACGGCAGGCAATCAGGATCAACAAAAGGAGGCTAATGGCATCCAGCAGGACATTTAATATCCGTACCAGCATAAAATCCCCGGCCGGACTGATATAAAACAAAGCGGCCAGAAAGGCCGGGTAAACCGGGCCCGATAAAAAGAGATAATCCTGTGCTTCCGTCGCTGTCGGAATTTTGTAATACAGCCAGTTGATCTGCTCCCCCTGGATCAGATCATTCATTTCATATTCAAACTGCGCGCGGTAAAAAGCCGAATCGGCCGGTGAGTCGATCTCAGGATGGCCAAATCGGTCAGGATCTTTGATAAAATGAATCAAACCGAGGGCGGCCGAGGAATATATCCGGGCGTCCCACATAACCGGTATTTGCTGAACCGCCATGATAAATATGAAGCGAACCAGCAAACAGGTTACGATCAGGGCATAAAGTAATTGTCTGAATTTAAGATGCTTGAGCATTTAAGATCGGCACTCAGGCTGTCTTTTTCTTTATGGCATTATACCAGTCAATCGTCCGCCGCAGCCCTTCCCGCAGCGTCACCTGCGGCTGCCACCGCAGACGGGTCCGCGCCCGTTCGATATTCAAAACGCGCCGCCGAATATTGTCAATGTCGCGGCGGTCAATGTGCGAGCACTCCGCGTTCCGGCCCATCAGCTCACCAAGGGTACGAACCAAATCGACAATACTTGTCTCGGCGCCGCTGCCGATATTGAATACCATCCCTTCCGAACGCGGCGACAATAGCGCCATCAGTGTTCCATCGACGGCATCATCGACATAGGTGAAATCTCTGGTCTGATGCCCGTCGCCATGAACCTGCGGGGATTCGCCCCGGTCTATCGACACAATAAACTTGGAAATCACGCCACAATATGGATTGGCCGGGTTCTGTTTCGGCCCGTAAATATTCGAATAACGCACCGCCGTGACCGGCACAAAATAGGTTTCATAAAAGGCATAGCAATAATTTTCACCGGCCAGCTTGGATACCGAATACGGCGAAAAAGTCAAGGGGCTTTCATCCTCGACAATCGGCATAATCTTGGGATTTCCGTATATCGAGGCCGATGATGAATAGACAATCCGTTTTGGTTTGGTTTCACGGGCGGCCATAAGAATATTCAACGTCCCGCCGATATTGGTCCGATAATCTTCGAGGGGGTTTTTGGTCGAGATGATAATATTCCGTGCGGCCAGATGGGCCACATAATCGGCCCGCGCCATCAGATCACGAACCAGTTCATAATCGGTAACGCTTCCTTCCACGAATTCATACGGCAGGTCGGGGTCAATATTCTTCAGATCGCCGGTAAAGAGATCGTCCAGAACGATTGCTTTCCCCCCGGCCCTGACCACCCGCCCGACCAGATTGGAGCCGATAAATCCGGCCCCTCCGGTTATCAGAACGGTGTTTCCTGTAAAATCGATCTTTATCATTTTGGGTTTCCTTTATTTCCGAATTCTCAGTCCCAGGTAAATCATCGGTTTGGCCAGCCGCCACCAGTCACGAAACGGCTTCATTTTGGTAAACTGCTTTCTCTCGCCATGATAATAAATAGTGATCGGCACCTCTTTCATCCGAATCTGTTTGCTGGTGACAGCCTTGAATAATATATATGGCTCCAGTTCATACCTGTCAAGCCAATCCTGATGAAGGTTCATTGAGGGGTCATCGAAAACGGACATCCTGAACGCCCGGAATCCGTTGGTGGCATCGGTAATTCGCCTGAAAACGAGAAGAGAAAACAACACCGAATACAATTGGGTCGTCACCATCCGAAAGGGACGATCGTTAACCACCCGTCCCCCTTTCATGCGTCGCGATCCTTGAATAAAATCATATTCACCCGCCAGAATCGGTGCCACCACGCGGTCGATTTCCTGCGGCTCATGCTGGTCGTCGCCCGATAGAACCATCCCGATATCGAATTTATTTTCCCGGCCGAACATTATCCCGGTTCTGATCGCCGCCCCAACCCCTCGATTTATTTCATGGCGAATAACAAGCGAGCCGGCCGCGGCCGCCTCGCCTGAAGTGTCATCGGCCGAGCAGTCATCGACTGTAAGAATTGTGTCGACCAGATCGATCTTTTTGATTTTTTCCACGACCCGTCCGATTTTGCCGGATTCGTTGTAGGCGGGAAGAATCGCCAGAATCTTTTCATGATGCATCGGTTTCATTTTCCTTGAGCGCTTCTTTTTCAAGTTGTTTGAGGGTGAGCCCTTCTTTATACAAATAGGCAAATCCCATCAGAGTAATCGGAATGAACTGTGCCGCATGGAGGACAATGGCGCAGGAAACGGCTTCATCCGGTCCGATCCCGAAGAAATGCAGGGTCCAGACGACACCGCCGTGATAGACGCCGATAAATCCGGGCGATGATGGTATCAGGATTGATATCGAAACCACCACCAGGAGCACATATGACGCGTAAATGGGTAAATCGAAGCCGAATGCGTAGAAAACAAAAATGTTCGAGATGCCCATGCAGAGCCAGAGAAATAATGTGTGGCCCGATACCCAGACAATATATTTAGGATTTTTTAGAAATAGCAGCCCCTTGGAAAATTTAATCACCGTCTGGCTTATAATTCCCCTGATTCTTTCCGGAAGGAAAAAGAGATATTTAGTCAGCAGCCGGCCGGATCCCTCCGGTTTCATGACTACGGCAACCGCGAAAATCAGCCCAACAAAAGCGACCAGAAGAGACAGCGCGATTCCAATTTTGAACTGTTTGTCGACCTTAATCGGAACGATCATCATAATGACCGACAATATCAGAAGCAGGGCCAGCAGGTCAAAGACCATTCGTTCGATGAAGATAGTCGCCAAGGACGCTGATTTAGTGATTCGTTTTTCATTTCGGGCAAGAGCATAGGCGCGAACGAACTCGCCCAGCCGCAACGGCAGGACATTATTGGCCATGAACCCTATACATGTGGCCGACAGTAACTTACCATATGTTATATCAGCTATCGGTTTAACCATATATTTCCAGCGTTCGGCCCGCTGAAACATCGCCAGCACCACGAAAAATATATTGGGTATCAGCCACCAATAATTGGCTCCCTTGAGCGCTGTCCCCAAATCCTTAAAATCAACATTACGAAATATAAGAAAGAGAAAAATGGCCGAAATGACGAGCCCGAGAATTATTGACCAGAATTTGCGATTCCCCATATTGCCTCAGCCCTGAGCGGCCACTCCTTCAAGAATTTCCATAAACTTTTTTGCGGCGTCGTCCCAATTGAATTTCCTGACCCACTCCAGTCCCCCCTTTTCCAAACGAGTGCGCGTCTCGTTATCACGGAGGATAGTAAGCAGCTTTTCCGCCAACTGATTTATATTCCCGAACTCATACAGGAAGCCGGTTTTATCATTCAGGACTGAATCCCGCAACCCCGGCGAATCGGCCGCAATCACCGCCGTGCCGCAGGCGTTGGCCTCGATATTGGTCAGACCCCAGCCCTCTTTGGATGACGGCAGAACCGCCACATGCGAGCGGCGCAGGTAATTCACTTTCTCCGCCTGGCTGACGAAGCCGGTGAAATCAATTTTATGCCGAACTTTGAGCCTGCCCGCCAGCGCCATAAGTTTTGGAACATAATCGCCCGCTCCGACTATTTTCAACTCGGTTTCGGGCAGATCGCGTAGAATCCGTTCAAACGCCAGAATGAGATGCTGAACCGACTTGTATTTCTTGATCCGCCCCAGATACAGGACGGTCGGCTTCTCGAATTTGCGAAGAGAAGCATCGAAATTGTAAACCGTATTGTCGATCCCGCAATGGACCACTGAGACATTGCCCGAAGGAATCCCGCGTTTGACAATATCATTCGCCGTTGATTCCGAGATTACATTGAATTTTCTTTTTCGATACACAGGCACCAGCGGTTTCTCAAATAAATATATATATAATCCCAGAAGGGCGTTGATTTCCCTGAATACTGTTGTCGAAAACAGATGCGGCACGACGACCAACGTCGGGATTTTTAAATAGAGCGGGGTATAAAACGGAATCTTGTTGATATCCTCGATCATTACATCGAAATGGTTTTCCCTGACCAGCTTACGCAGAGCCGGCGGTGCTATCCAGTTGAAATTGTATCGATTACCCCGTCTGATAATCCTGATCCCGTCGATTGTCTCCTCCGGCAGACAGGAATCATAACCGGAACAAAACAGGGTGACCTCATGTCCGTTCCTGACAATCCTTTTAAGAAGTTCCTCGAGATGCACTTCGGCGCCGCCGGCCATCGGGTTGGTGAGATCCTGCCAGTTCAGGGCAAGTATTTTCATTTACCGGATCCTTCAAGAATAGTGTCTTGTGAAATGTCAATTCCCTTGATTTGCTGCAGAAGCTGGACCGATTCCATATCATCGGGATGATCCTTGACCCACCCATTAACCACTTGGCGCAACCCCGCATACCGCCGGTTTTGATATAAGGTCCCGACCAGGCCGCGATAGCACTCGGTGTAACCGGGATAAAGCCGCAGGCATTGTCCCAAAACCTTAATGGCGTCATCGACCCGCCCTTCATATCTGGCGGCCATGCCCCAGTTAAAGTAAAGTTTCCATTTTTCCTCGACCGGTGCATTGTCGATAAAGGCCTGAAGGGTGTCAAGGTGACCCATCTGTCCGAGCGTCTGGGCGGCATAAGCATAAATATCATATGACCATGGCAAAATTTTCAAGCCCTTATGTACATATTCCAAAGCCCCTTCATAATTGTCCAGCCCTTTCATCGTATCAGCCATCAGCAGGAAACCCTGGGCATAATTATTCGTCAGCCTTCGGCTGGTTTCGTCCTTATAAACAGTCGGATCCGCAACGCCGCGATATTCGAATTCACCTTCATACAATTTTTTCGTCAAATCGATATCAACCTGGTCCTTCCCCTTATTCGGCGTCATACGATAAACCAAACCCTCGATTATTAAATTATCTTCGAGCGATTTGCCCCGGAAGCGCCGGCTCTCCGGCTGTGATGAAACCGTGAAAACTATCGGGTATTTCCATTTGTTCACGGTGATAATATGATCGGTCAACTGATCCTGAATGCGAAACACTGTCCCTTCCTCATCCTTGTAAGGGCGCAGTTGATCGATCTGGCTGTCCGTCCAGACGATGGGGACATTGAGTTTGTCGCGCAACTGCTTTATGTACCAGTCGGTGTTACCCAGTGATAAATTGATCACCTTGACATCTTTTCTGATGCCGTAAACTTCCTGAAGACACCAGACCGGGAAAGTATCATTATCGCCGCTGGTGATAAACAAGGCGTTTTCCGGACAGCTTTTCAGGAAATTGTCGGCATAATCGAAAGCCATGTAATTCCGTGACCGGTCATTGTAGAAATAATTCCCCGTCAGCGGCATGATCGGCAAAAAGACCAATAAAGAGGTAACGCCAAAGGCGGCATTTCGAACCGCAGTGCCATGACTTTTTACCGTGTCGCGGACAAGATCAATAAATGCCGCGATGCCTAGCCCGATAGCCAGGCCAAAAAATACAAAGGCCGGCGTGAAAAAATAGTCCCGGTCCCGGACTTCGAGATAATCCATTCCCGTAATCTGATTCAGGCGTGTCCCGTCGGCAAAGTTCATGTATAAGACAATTCCAACCGAACATACCAGTATCACCGTCAGCAGCGGCAGCCCTATCTCGGGTTTGCGGCGGATCGTCTCCCAGATACCAAACAACCCGAGCACCAGGATAATAAAGAAGCGCGCTCCGGCGAATCCATACTGATCCTTGAAAAAGCCCCAGAACCCCATATGCCGGTAATCGCCGAACTGATTTACCCATTCGGCCCTTCTTTCGAACATGCGCGAAGTCATTGTCTCGGTGCCGTACTGTTTTCGCTCAAGATACCCCACCAGGGCGGTAAAAGAACGTGACGGATTGTTTTCGTCGATAGCCGGATTATGTGCGGAACGAATCGGAATATATGAATGGACCGAATAGCCGATTACGGCTAGTAGAATTATGGCCAGCGCCGTCTTCCAGCTTTTGTCTTTGAATAATATCCCGAACAGCATTATGGCGGTTCCGCCCACGACGATGCCGGTCACAAGGTACCAGAATCCGAGAATTACCATCGAAATAGCGCCGAAGCCGATCAGGATCAGCCAGTTGATATGTTTCCATAGTACCAGCGCCACCAGCGCCAGGACTATCAATGTCAGTGCCATAAAAGCATAATAGCCGCTGAATAAATATCCGATGCCGATCAGAACCACCGGCGCCAGCGAATAAACCGCGGTTATCAGCCATACGCCTCCGGCGTCTTCACCGGCCACTGGCATATATAGCCTGAAAACCGAAAATAATCCCCACAAAACCAACGCGATAAATCCTATCCACCCGATCGGAATTGCCGCCAGCCCCGATATCGATTCGGCCAAACCGGATCCCGTTAAACTCGAGGAGACTGTATCGACCGCCAGAAAATAGACAGGATATATGGCAAACAGATACAAAATGATAGTAATCAATATTGGACGAACCAGCTTATTTAGCATGACCGAATGAAATACAAAGACCACGAAAATAATGAGTACCGGCAGATAGTACGGGATCTCCCCCGGCCTTGCCGACAGCATAAACATCAAAAATAGTTCCACAAAAAAGAACAGCGAAACAATCGCCCACTGCCTGGTGAGAACCTCTTTTTTCAGGATGAAATAGACGGCCAGTACCGGAACGATAACATAAAGCGTCAGATGTATGCCGACACCGAGCATCGCCATATAGGCCGCAAGAAGCATAAACTTTCCGCCGGGAGCGGTTTCGCGGTTTTCAAAATATTTCAAGACCAGCCAATAAATAATCATCATCACCATTATGGCTGCGGCATAAACCTCTGCCTCAACCGAGTTGCCCCAGTTAGTCATTGAAAACGCCATAAAAAGCGCCCCGGTAAAACCGCCGATATAAATGATGATTTTGTTGTAAATATCACTGCGCCGATCATACCAGAACCTGATTACCCGCACCGTTACCAGATAGCCGAACATGGCGCCAAAGGCCGAACTGATCACCGAGAACAAATTGACCCGGACCGAAATATCGGCGGCGATCGGAAAAAAAGCGAAAATGCGACCGAAGATTATGTAGAGCGGTGATCCCGGCGGATGCGGTATGCCCAGGATATAAGAGCAGGCGATAAATTCACCACAGTCCCAGAATGAGACGGTCGGCGCTTTGGTCAGGAAATAGACCACCAGGGCAATCAAGAAAACTAAGCCGGCAATAATTGCGTTTGCCCTGTCGAACGTAGAATTTACACTTTCGGCGGATATTTTGTTGTGCACCTCGTCCTCGATATCAATTTCCACCTAAGATATTATACAAAACAGACTTAGAATATAACCATTTTTTGCGATTTGTCCAGCCGGAAAATGTGATAAGCCAATATTTCATGGCATTAGAAAAAGCCCCGCCGATGCGGGGCTCTTTCCATTAAGTATCCCATCATTCCTGCTCGTGAAAAACCCGGTCCAGAATCCCATTGACAAACGAGGCCGATTCGAAAGTGCTGTATTTTTTGGCCAACTCGACCGCCTCATTAATGGCCACCTTCATCGGTATGTCCGGCAAATACATAATCTCGCAGATGGCCATGCGAAGAATATTCTTATCGACAATGGCAATTCGGCTGAGTTTCCAGTTTTGGGCCACCTCAACTATGCGCTTGTCAATGGTCTCGAGATTCTTTACCACTTCGTCGAACAAATGGCGGGTGAACGATAGTGTCTTTTCATCGAGATTTCCTTCTTCCAATACCGTCGCCTTAATTTCATCAACCGTCTGCGTCCCCTGCTCAAGAGCATACAGCGCTTTTAGTACATATTCGCGTCCGACTCGTCTGGAACTCATGATTTCTCGATTTCACGATACAGATTCACCATTTCAATCGCCGCCTGAGCAGCATCCCAGCCCTTGTTTCCGGCTTTGGTCCCCGCCCGCTCGATGGCCTGCTCCAGGGTATCGGCGGTGATAAGGCCATAGATAACCGGCATGCCGCTCTCCATGGCAGTCTTGGCGATACCTTTGGTAGCTTCACTGGCAATGAAATCAAAATGAGGCGTATCCCCTTTGATTACCGCGCCAAGACAAATGACCGCATCATATTTTTTGGATGAGGCCATTTTTGATGCGGCATAGGGAATTTCGAATGAACCAGGTACCCAGGCAACACCAATTTTTGTCTCATCGGCCCCATGTCTTTTCAGGCAATCCAGGGCGCCATCAAGAAGTTTGGCCGTCAACAGACTGTTGAACCGGCTCACGACTATTCCCACCTTCAGCCCTGCGGCGTTAAGGTTCCCGGCAATTTCTTTATAGTTCATATCAACTCCTAAATAATTGATAATATATGTCCAAGTTTATCACGCTTGGTTTCAAGATATTTCAAATTATGCTTGGTCGGCTCGAATTGAATCGGGACCCGGTCGGTTATCTTCAATCCGTATCCTTCCAGCCCGATTATCTTCTTGGGATTATTGGTCATCAGTCGAATCGAGCTCAGGCCCAGATCGACCAGAATTTGGGCACCGATGCCATAATCGCGCAGGTCCGCTTTGAAGCCGAGATCATTATTGGCCTCGACCGTATCGCGCCCTTCTTCCTGCAACTTATAAGCTTTGATCTTATTGGCCAACCCGATGCCGCGTCCTTCCTGGCGCATGTAAAGCAGCACGCCCTGCCCCTCCTTTTCAATCTGCATCATGGCATTGGCCAACTGGTCCCCACAGTCACAGCGCATGGAGCCGAAGACGTCACCGGTCAGGCACTGCGAATGCACCCGGACCAGGACATTTTCCTTTCCGCTGACATCACCCTTGACCAGGGCCAGGTGATGATGATCGTCGAATTGTGATTTATAGAGGTTTAACTTGAAATGCCCGTACTTGGTCGGGAAATCGACCTCCACAAGTCTTTGCACCAGCTTTTCGATATGCCGCCGGTATTCTATAAGGTCCTTGACGGTAATCAATTTCATATCGAATTCTTTGGCCATTTCCTGAAGCCGCGGCAGCCGCGCCATAGAACCGTCCTTATCCATAATCTCGCACAGGACGCCGATGGCCTTGAATCCGGCCATCCGCGCCAGATCGACAGCCGCTTCGGTGTGGCCGGCCCTGGACAGCACCCCGCCCATCCTCGCCTGGATCGGGAAAATATGTCCCGGGCGGCAGAGATCCTCGGGGATCGAATCATCCGAAGCCAGCACCTGAATTGTCCTGGCCCGATCGGCCGCCGAGATGCCGGTGCTGACACCATGAAGGGCATCGACCGAAACGGTGAATCTTGTCCCATGCAGTGCGGTGTTCGATTCCACCATCGGATGCAGTTTGAGTTTCTCGATCCGGTCTTCCTTCAGGGGAACACAAATCAGACCGCGGCCATGCGTCGCCATAAAATTGATTGTCTCCGGGGTGGCCGTTTCGGCCGCCATGATAAAGTCGCCTTCATTCTCACGGTCCTCGTCGTCAACGACAATGACCAGGCGTCCTTTTTTAATATCTTCTATTGCGTCCGGAATTTTGTCAAATGTACTCATTGTTTCTCCGTGACTAATTACCAACCACTCTCTATTAGTTTTTCAATGGTTAAATTACTTTTCTTGCCTTTATTCAAAAACCTGGCGATGTATTTGCCGAGGATATCGAATTCAAGATTTATTTCATCACCCGCCTTGAGCGAATTCACCGTTGTCTCGGTCCGGGAATAAGGAATCAGGTTAACCGTAAACGTGTCATCGCTTACTTTGTTCACCGTGAGACTTATCCCATTCAGGGCGACAGAACCCTTTTCAACTATGTAATCTTCGAATTCCCGCGGGAACCATACTGTCAATTCCAGGGAATCACCGATCTTTTTTTCGGCAGCGATTTTTCCTTTGCAATCGACATGTCCCGATACAAAATGTCCGCCCAGGCGGCCGGTCGGAAGCAGTGCCCGTTCCAGATTGACACCGGCGCCGGTTTTGTAATTATTGATAATGGTCAGGCGCGTCGATTCCTGCGAGGCTTCCACGGTAAAGGACCTGTTATCGAAGGCGGTTACAGTCAGGCAGCAACCATCCACTGCAATGGATTCGCCCGGACTCAGATTCTCGAACGTGCGGGCCGGCTTGACTGTCAGCAGGGTGTAATTGCCCCTGACGCTTATATTCCCGATAATGCCGATGGTCTCGATAATTCCCGTAAACATCACTTGCTCATTTTCTTTTTCGGATAACCAATTACAAGAATATCCGGGGTTAGATCAGTCCTCACGGACATATTATTATATCCAATGCCGTCGCCTATTTTCTTTATATTTAGATCGCCGACTGCCTCAATACCGCGGCCAATTATCTTCGGCGCCATAAATATATAATGCTTGTCCACCAGTCCAGCTTTGAGGAACGCCGTCGCAAGGGTGGCCCCGCCCTCAATGAGAATCGAAGTAATTCCAAACTGTCCCGCCTTTTCCAGAAAATCGGTTAGGGACAGCTTCCCGTCTTTCCCCCTGATCGACCAGACAATAAGATTTTTTGCTTTTATCCGATTGCCGTTCCGATCCGTCGTGGCCAATATGGTTTTGGCATCATTATTATTGCCGAATAATTTTAGTGATTTCGGCAATTTGGCCGAGTGCGTCAGGATGATTCGATAAGGGTTCTTCCCCTTGACCAAACGCACCGTCAGTTCCGGATTATCGATCCTGGCCGTTCCGCCGCCGACAGCAACCGCGTCGCACCAGGCGCGAAGCTGATGTCCCATCTTCCGCGCCTTTGTTCCGGTGATCCACTTCGAGTCGCCGCCCGAGGCCGTAATGCGGCCGTCAAGGGTCTGGGCCGTTTTTAGAATTACAAAGGGTATCCCGGTTTTGATATATTTCACGTAGACCTCATTAAGCAACTCGGCTTCGTGACGAAGAATTCCGGATGTTACCTTTATTCCGGCCTTTTTAAACCTGGCCGCCCCCTTGCCGCTCACCAGTGGATTAGGATCAAGCATGGAATAAAAAACTTCGCTGATACCGGAGCGAATGATTTCATCGGCGCATGGCTTGGTGCGGCCGTAATGACAGCATGGTTCAAGAGTGACATACAGGATACCGCCGCGGGCCTTGCTCCCGGCTTCGTTAAGGGCGTGAATTTCGGCGTGGGGGGTCCCGGCCTTCTTATGATAACCGCGTCCGACAATCCTGCCGTTCTTAACAATCACCGCCCCAACCATCGGGTTTGGTGAAGTTTTTCCGCCCCCCTGTCGCGCCAGTTCCAGGGCCAGGGCCATAAATCGTTCGGCATATTTGTCGGCCATAAAAAAACCCCAATTATCATCGGGGCATTAGCTTACAGGCCGGATAGAATACACCTATCCTTACTCTTCTCCCATCCGGACTGTACCGTCGGCACCGGAGTTTCACCGATTCAACCGCGTTATGCGGCTCGCGGGCTTTACCGCCGGTCGAGGAATTTCGCCTCGCCCCGAAGAATTTCTACCAATATAAATATCTCTCCGCCAAAATCAAGGACTATTTTAAATGATTGTCAAAATGAGACTTATCAGGGGCTTAAAAAAAAGCAGAGCCATCATAGATGGCTCTTATAGATGCTTAGTTGAGCTGGCGCAGGTATTTCCAGAATCGACTTACTTTGCTTCTCCCTTCAGGAGGGTCGCGATTTGATCGGCCGATTCCTCAATCGTCGCGAAAACTTTATCCGATCCGCTGTTCATCGCTCCTTCGTGTATTCTCAGAAGATCCAGCGAGCCGCGCAATCGTGTCAACGGTGATTTTATTTCATCCAGAATATGCCGCTCGTCCTGCTCTCCGGGGCCTTCCACGGGGGTCTTGCCTGCGCGGGTCAAAAGACGGCTGATTCGATACAGCTTTATAAACGATGCCACCCGAGCCGCAATTTGCCGGGCAAACATAATCACTGTCGAATCATATGAAAACCGGTTCCAGTTGCGCATCTCACCCAAAGTAATCAGTCCCTGGGTTATCCCGTTTACCGTGATCGGTACAATCAACGCGGAATTGGCACCCGTAAACACAAGGTTCCGGGATTCATTCTCATCGAATGATGTTTCCGGATCCGTCTGGTTGATCAACAGAAGCCGCCCTTCGCGCACCACCAGATGATGCCATGGTGTCATCTCGCGCGAAAGATTGACCGTATTCGAATTGATCGCATCGAATGGGCGGATCAGCTTGAGAGCTTTTGTGTGCAGCCGGGCCCGGTCGGGGTCGATCATCGAAATCCGAACCAAGGTCGTGCGGATATTATCCATCAGCAGGTCCGCGGCGGCGGTCAAAACTGAATTTATATCGGAGCTGTTTTCGATTATGGTATCGAAAGCGGAAAGGGCGCCAAGATAACGATCCCTTTCGAATATGGAAGTTCTCAATACGGCCGACTCGACCGCGGGAGCCATGGCCGCAGCCATCATTTCTGTCCGAAGCAAAGCGCGACGAGTAAAATGCCCCGGCCTGGAGTGACCAAGAGTCAGACAGCCGATGACCCTTCCGTAATTGATTATCGGTACCACCATCACGCTGGCCTGCCCGCAACTCAAAAGGAGTGAATCCAGCCCCGTATTACCGGACCGGGTTACATCGCGAACCAGCATGCTCTGCCGGGAGTTGATTACGGTCGCAATTTGCGTCCCCTCGATCGGAAGCCGCACTCCATCCTCGAGCAGGATACGACGATTTATCCCGGAAGTGTACCGTCGCATGTTATGCCGGGATTTATCCAGAACCGCCAGGGAAAAATACTCCGCACCAACGGCATGCCTATAGAGCGAGGATAAATCATGCAGACTGCCTTTGATATCGATCCGTCTGGCAATCAATCGTTTGACCTGAGACAGGTAGAGCCAGTTGTTTTCATAAAATGATTGTTTCAGCGAAAGATACTCACGGTTCAGCCGTTCGGAAAACGACCGTCCGATTCTGTCCAGCGCCAGGATATCATCAGATTCCGGCTTGAAATTCTTTTCGCCGCGGAAGAATATAGTCGCCCGCATTTTGTTATTTATCTGCAATGGAAAACAATAATCCGCCTTCAGAATTTTTGCCGCCCGGTTAAGAATATCACAGTCGTTGTCACTGCCCGACTGATAAAACCGGCGACCGAAAACGGCAAATTCGGTATTGTGAGTGTAGCGGCAGGCGAAGTAATCGGTATCGCTTCGTTTCATGAAGACCGCCGAGCCGACAAATCCGAATTTATCGCAAATCTGCGCCGGAACCGTTTCGAATAATCGTGATATTTTGTCGGCGCTTTTAATTTCCCACTCAATTTTCTGAACTGAGGAATTTCTCAGTATCTCTGCCTCAAGCTCCCCTGTCCGGCGTTTCTTTATCGGCAGCCAGATCGACACGCCGGCCAGCATCAGGGTCATTCCGGCCACAATGCCGATCACCTCGATCAAATCCTGGCATACCGGCTCGGATAAGAACGGAATCCCGACAAAAACCTGCTGATGACTTAACAGCCGCATGACAGAGACTAAAAACAGGACGATTATACCGGAAGCGGCGTAACGGTAGCTTTCCTTGTTCTCTACAAAGGCCCGGTCCTTGATTCGCATCAGAAGAATCGTAAGGGTTACAAAAATAAAGGCGAAGAAAAAATCAAGTATGAATTGGGACATCGCTAATCCTCTATTGTTTAGCGGTTTATCATCACTTGTGCTGCCATATATATTTTCGGCATTTGCCGCGGTTTAATTAGCCCGGCTATGTATTGTAAAACAATGAAAAATTCCCATAATTATGGCTTTCCCCCCATATAAATCGCATAAGCTGATGTATTTTAGATTTTATAAAAGCGCCGCACTTCATTGTAAGGCATCACCTTACGACATGGATATCAACGTTGGCATCGGGCTTGCGACATCCCAATCTCAAAATGACTAACAATGCCCTTGCTTGAGGTGGAGGTTTTATGAGGAAATATATATTTTCCATCGCTGTGGGATTAATTATCTCAACTATTGTCTTATGGGTGGGTTGCTCAAATTCCGATACCGCATTCTCCCCGACTACTGAAACCGACCCCGAAATTTCGACATACTTCCCGCTGACCGCAGGTACCAGTAAGCAGTTTGTCGAGGTCAACAAGTCGGTCAATGACACCAGCTACCACTGGTTCACCATCAGCGATCCGGTCATAATCGGCGGCCGCCAGGTTTTCCGGTGGATCGATGATATCGTCGAGCGTCCGACATTCGTTGATACCGGCTTTCTTTTTTATGACAATGAGGCCATCTACTATTTTGAAAGCCCCTATGAAACGCCTGAAAAATTACTGACTTCACCCTTTGAAGTAGGCAGTGTCTGGCTGAGATATGATGCTTCGGCGGTGCAGCTTGATTACGACAATCTTATCGATATTTTTTCCGACTATACTTATGATAAAAATAATGATGACGGCGTTCAGGGAGGCATTTTCGATGGCGGCGATCACTATTCCAATGACGGGGCCAAAGCCGGCAAATGCTTCCCCACATTAGGCGCCAATTATTTCAAAATTACTGCCATTGAAGATATTTCTCTCGACAACGGTAATAATTTCGAAGATTGCCTCAGGATTGAAAACAATCTTGGCGGCTCCATCAATTATTACTGGTATTCGCCCGGCGTCGGTTTGGTCAAATATGCGATCGGCGCCGATTCCGAAAACTATCCGGAGGGCGAAATTGTGGGTCAAATTGTCCTAAGCAAGTCCAACAGATAGTCTTTCCATAGGACCCAAAAAAGCCGGGCGCGCGATCACGTCCGGCTTTCTATTTTGCGGAAATCTATTGGCTTTAATCGGCCGCCCCCGTCAGCCTGTTACTTTCTGATAATTCTTGAAATGTACTTTGGCTACTTTTTCAAGAATTTCCCTCCCCTGCCGTTTTACGATTTCAATCCCGGCCTGATCGACAATGCTGCCGGCCCCTTTGGGCAATGTCATCTGGTAAGCGTCGGAGAGCTTTTTCATGAACCTGATAAACCCTGCCCGGGCCAGGATTGAGGCCGCCGCTACCTGGGGAATTGCCTCCGCCCGGACCTGCTGAACCAGCTTTATATCTTTCCCCTTTTTCATCAGGGCCTGCTCGATAAAGTCGGTTTTGCCGAACTTGTCCGAAATGGCCAGGTCGATCACATGCTCCTCGGCCAGATTCTCGATTACGCGGCTATGCCCCCAGGCCAGAAGCTTGTTCAGGTTCCGAATCCGGGCATAAAGCTGATTATACTTTTCCGGCCCGATGATAACCAGGGAACTGGTGAAGGTGTCTTCTATCCACCGGCTCAATTCAAGAATTTTGTTGTCCGAGATTTTTTTGGAATCGCGCACCCCTTTTTTTACCATGACCTCAGCCTCTTGGCCGTCGGCCAGAACGCCCGCGATGACAAGCGGGCCGAAAAAATCACCCTTACCGGACTCGTCAATCCCGAGAATTTTATGGTGAGCTTCGATATTAATTGGCCCGCTCGATATATTCGCCGGTTCGGGTATCAATTTTGACCTTGTCCCCTTGCTTGACAAAGAGCGGAACCTTGACTGAATACCCGGTCTCGACTGTCGCAGGTTTCATAACATTCGAGACAGTATCGCCCTTGACAGCCGGTTCGGTTTGAGTGACCGTCAATATCACCGAAGCCGGCAGATCGACTGAAATCGGTTTGCCCTCAAAAAACAACAGGCTGTATTCCGCATTTTCCATCAAATACCAGTGAGAATCACCGAGATTCTCTTCGTCGACTTGAATCTGGTCATAAGTAGTGGAATCCATGAAAATATATTCATTGTCCTGAGAGTACAGATACTGCATGTTCCTGTGTTCGAGATCGGGCTGGTCGAATGATTCGGTAGTCAGAAATGACTTTTCTATGACCCCTCCCGTAAGCAGATGTTTCATCTTGGCCTTCACATGCGGTCGGCCCCGTCCCATCTTGGCATGCAAGAAGTCAACCACATTGTAAGGGTTGCCTTCATACATTACTTTCGTCCCTTTTCTAAGTTCGCCGGCGGAAATCATTATACCTCCATTAATTTTCAGGCCGGAATATAGAGAATCCTTGGAAAAAGGCAATATTTTTATGAATTAATTAATGATTTGGCCGGTGCGGCTTTTTCTGCCGTTTTAACCCGCTGCGGCAGTCGAATATGAAAAACGGTTCCATGACCCGGTATGGATTCGAAGGTTAATTTACCTTCATGAAGGTTTATAATCTTTCTGGCCAATGGCAGCCCCAGACCTGACCCGGACGGCGATCCTGAGAAAAACGGGGTAAATATCTTTTCATGGTATTCTTCCGGTATCCCGCAGCCGTCATCGGCCACCCTGATTTCAAGGTAGTCTCCGTCAATACCGGCGGATATGATGACAGTCCCATTTTTGTCTTTCACAGCCTGGCAGGCATTATCGACAATATTGCCGACAGCCTGCTTCAAAAGTAAAGCGTCGCCCAGGGCCTCCTCGCTTATTTCGGAGGCCTGCTCAATCCTGATATTTACTTCCGGGTGCTTTTCGCAGACAGACGAGACGGTATTTTCCAGCAATTTGGCTAATTCGAAACGTTCGGGGCTAATTACCAGCGGACGGGCAAAATCCAGAAACCGGGCCACCAGCAGTTCGGCTTCCAGCGATTCTCCGAGCAAATGGCTGATATATCGTTTTACCTCGGGATTATTGCTATTCTTCTTATCAACCAGCCGCGCAAAGCCGACAATGGCGGCTATCGAATTACGAAGCTGATGCGCCAACCCTCCCGACATCTCACCGAGGGTAGCCATCCGGCTCTTCAGGTCGAGTTCTTCACGCATGCTGATAAACTCGGTCTGATCATTCAGGATTATCCATGTGCCGATTGTTCTTCCCTGACTGTCTTCAAGTAATGATACCGATATGCTCAAAACAGTCTCTTTATTGTCTGAGTTGGATATGGCAATTTGCCTGTTGGATACAGTCTCGCCGTTCTCGAAAAAGCGGTCTATCTCTTTCAGGAGTTCGGGGAATCCGGCTAAAAGAATGTGATAGTCTGCTTTGTCGATGGAACCGGAATCAATTTGAAAAACCTCAACCGCTGTGCGATTGATTGTCGAAATTCTCCGTTCGTTATCAAGCGTAATAACCCCGGTATTTATCGATTTCAGGACATAATTATTATAAACTTCCAGATCATCGGCCCGTCGCGTAAT
The DNA here is from genome assembly GCA_002838945.1 of candidate division Zixibacteria bacterium HGW-Zixibacteria-1. Taxonomy (NCBI): domain Bacteria; kingdom Pseudomonadati; phylum Candidatus Zixiibacteriota; species candidate division Zixibacteria bacterium HGW-Zixibacteria-1. Next base: position 14,885 of record PGXB01000030.1, on the reverse strand, counting down.
CATCTCATTGAGTCGCGTCAACTCCTTCTCATTCTGCTTTAGCTCGGATATAATCTCGTCATAGGAATGAATCAGGCGCGAAACATCATCTCCCCCGCTTTCATCAAGTCGTCCCGAATCAACCGCTTTTTCTTTGAGGCTCTTGAACGGCATGATCACATAGCGGGCGAACTTAAGCGTGGCATAAATGATGATTACGATACCGAGAATGCCGACATAGAGAAGGATCCGGCCGGCCCTTTCCAGCGAGCTGAGCAGCGCGCTTGACTTGACCGCGACAACCACCTGCCCTCGATTCTCGGATCTGGCCGGAAATAGGACCAAATTGTTGGGATTACCGCTTTTATGAAAGTAAACCGGCTGATTGATCAACAGGGGTAAAAGTTCCTCGGCCGTCAAGCCGCTGTCGATAGCCATCAAGAGACTGTCCAGCCTTAGATGATCCTCGGGATTTTTTATCAATTCCGGATCGACATCCAGAACAGCCAGGCGGCTGAGTGCGTAATCCAACTGTATTTCATTAAAAGCACGAGTCTGTTCGGCGTCGCGACCCTCCCGTTGGATGAGATTGGCTGCCTTGACGCCCGCCTCATAAAGCTCATCTTTGGTCTGTAATTCGAGCGACTGCTTAACCCGATAGAGGGTGTAATGCGAGGCAAAATTAAGCGTCAGCAGGACCAGCACGATCAAGGTCAGTCCCAGACGTATTTCAAGCTGAAAATCTATATGTTTATTAACCATGTTTATTGATTTTATCGACAATAATCAAATTTGATTGACCGGCGCCACCGAGAAATCAGGGTCTCAGACCGGAAAGAAATTATTTATGTAAAAAGCGATGATTTTATCACCGAAGATGATGGCGATGAAGGCTGCGATGGCCAGAAACGGCCCGAATGGAATTACCCGGGAAGAGCGAAGCTTGCTGGAAAAAAGCATGATAATAATCGAGGCGATCAGCCCGATACCGGCGCTGCCGAAAAAGATCAGGATGACTTTTTGCCAACCCAGGAAAGCTCCCAGCATCGCCGCCATCTTGATATCGCCGCCGCCCATGCTGTCTTTCTTGAACAGCCAGTCACCCAGCACCGCAATCAGATACAACATGCCGCCGCCGACCACAAAACCGACCGCCGAGCTGACAATACCGATTCCGCCCGGCGCCAGCGACAAACCCAGGCCGATCACCATCGAGGGAATGCTGATGACATCAGGAATAATCTGGAAATCGTAATCGATGAAAAAAATGACAATTAAAACCGAAGTCAAATAGGCATAGATGAAAAACGGCACCGAGAGCCCGAACATTCCGAGCAGGAAAGCATAACCGGCTCCATTCATTATTTCGACCAGCGGATACCGCCATGATATTTTTTTGCGGCATTGACGGCATTTGCCGCCAAGTATGAGAAAACTCAAAATCGGAATATTATCATAAAATTTGATTTTGTTCTTGCATAAGGGGCAAATCGAGCGGCTGGCTCCGATTTTGATTTTGCGCGGAAGGCGGTAAATCAGAACATTCAAAAATGAACCAAAAATCGCCCCAATGACGAATATAAATATGATTCCGGCTTCATTTACCATATCATGATTATCGGTATTATCGCTTATTATCTGAGTTCGCCGATCAAATTCATCACGATCGCCGCAGCCGTCGGTGAGGCATTCTCGGTGCGTAATACGCGGCTTCCAAGCGTCGCCAATTGGAACCCATTTTCTTCCGCCAACTTTGCTTCATCGGGCGAAAATCCCGACTCCGGTCCGATAAACAGGCTGATCTGCTTGTCATCCTGTCTGAACAACGCCTTATCAAGGCTTTTTTTGCCGTATGTCGGATCAAAGAGAATTTTCCGGCCGTCATCTTTGACCATTGCGATCGCCTGGTCGAAATCGACGATTGTTTCGATAACCGGCAGAAATGCGCGCCGGGTCTGTTTCATCGATGCAGCTGCAACTTTTACCCAGCGGGCAAGCTTGTTATTAACCCGTTTTTCATTTTCCATTTTGACCTTCGATTTTTCGGTCAGCATCGGGATAAAGCGGGAAACGCCCAATTCGGTGCAGCGCTGAATAACTTCATCGAACTTGTATCCGGTCGATAACCCGGCCGCCACCGTCACCCGGCACATTGATTCGCCGAAGTTTCTGATGCGCGAGATAATTTTGCATCTGACCTCACCGGCCGATGATTTCTCAATGACGCAGTTGTAGGCATTGCCGACACCATCGACGGCAATTAAAGTATCTCCTTTTTTCAGGCGCATCACATTTCGGGCATGGTGCGCTTCTTCGCCCTTGAGGTACAACCATTCCTCAATAATATTATCCGGAATTGTATAATATATAACACTCATCACTTAATAGCCGTAATGGCAAGCCATTCGCCGTCATAGTTAATGTTATACTTTAACATATTATATTTTGATAACAACTCCAGAACCGACTCCTTATCCTCCGCCAATAATCCCGAAAGAACAATTGTTGCACCCGGTTTCACGGCATGATATATTCCTTCGAATAAGCCGGTTATGGTCGATTTGATTATATTCGCCGCCAGCAAATCATAAGGCGGATCGCCGGAAGCTTTCTCGATCGAGCCCAGGACAAGCTGCACTTTTTCGGTGACCTCATTCAATGCCGCATTTTCGATGGCATTCTGGACCGCAATCGGGTCGATATCAACCCCCTTGACAGGCCGTGCCCCCAATTTTGCCGCCACTATTGACAGGATACCCGAGCCGCAACCAAGATCAAAAAAGGCATCGCCCGGGCGAAAATACTTGAGAATCTCCCGGATACATAGCCGGGTTGATTCATGATTGCCGGTACCAAAAGCCATCCTCGGTTCGATAATCAAATCCAGTTCATGCTCCCTGGAAGCTTCGATCCAGGGCGGATGGATATAAAGGCGGTCGATAGCAACCGGCTTGATCGAATCCCGGTAAACTTGAATCCATTCGAGATTGGCAATTTTTCGAGTACTGATATCTGCTTCGCTGAATTTCTCATCGCCGCAGCCGTGACGGATATATTCCGCCAGCAAATTCTTAAAATCCGGGTGCTCTCCCTCGGCAATATAAAAGGTGATGCCCACCAGCCCGGCTTTTTCATTTTCATCAAGGACCAGACCGCCGGCAAAACGCTCGACGATAAAATTGCAGACCGCTTCATGTATCTGCGTTTCGACAGTCAGACCGGCCTCAATAAAATGCTCTGCTTTTTCGGGGCCGGTTTTCATATTATATCCCCAGTGATTTTCTTAATTTTTCAAAAAATGATTTATTCGATTTGGGTGGGGTAAATGATTCCGAATCATGCAGTCGCTGCAACAGCTCCCTGTCTTCCGAGGACAACTTGTCCGGGGTCCAGACCGCCACCTGCACCAGTTCATCGCCGTTCCCATGCGAGTTCAAATGGGGAACGCCTTTACCTCGCAACCGGAAGACTTTCCCCGATTGTGTCCCTGAGGGGATTTTGAGGCTATAATCTCCATCCAGCGTCGGAACCGTCAATTCTCCGCCCAGCGCCGCCATCGTGAACGAAATCGGCACCTGGCAGATTATGTTATCGCCCTGCCGGGTAAAGATATCATGCTCTTCTTCATAAAATACTACAATCAGGTCGCCGGTTTCGCCGCGATTTCGGGCGGCATTACCCTGATTCTCCATTGTCATATAATTGCCTTCAGAAACACCCGGCGGGACTTTGACCGTTACGGTCGACTCCCCCTTGACGCGCCCCTCGCCGCCGCAGGCCTGACATGGATTAGCAATCACCTCACCGGCCCCCCGACAGCGCGGACAAGTTCTCACCTGCTGAATCGTACCAAGAAAAGTCTTACTGATGGTTCGAATCTGTCCGCTCCCCCGGCAATCCGGGCAACTGTTCCTGGTGGTCCCGGGAGCCAGACCGGAACCGCCGCATTCGCCGCACTCCGCATAGCGCCGAACCTTGAGCTTCTTTTGGGCTCCGGTTGCAATTTCCTCGAGCGACAGCGCAATTTTGGCCTTCAGATCCTCGCCGCGATTTCTCATCTGGCGGTGGCCGCCGAAGATATCTTCAAACCCGCCGCCGAAACCACCGAAGTCACGCATAAAGGCCCGAAGCGCATCGCCCAGGTCGAACCCGCCAAAATCGAATCCGCCGCCAAAACCGCCACCGCCGCCGGGAAGACCGGCATGGCCATATTGATCATACATCTGTCGCTTCTGAGAATCCTTCAGGATCTCATATGCTTCGGTTGCTTCCTTGAATTTATCCTCGGCGGATTTGTCTCCGGGATTTCGATCAGGATGATATTTGAGTGCCAGCTTCCGATAGGCCGACTTTATATCAGTTTCCGAGGCGCCTTTGGGAACGCCCAGGATTTCATAATAATCACGTTTTGTCATTAAAGTATTACTTTATATTGTGCCGATTATCAGCGGCTATACAATTATTTATCCTTGTCATCATCGACCACTTCGAAATCGGCGTCAACGGCACCATCGTCTTTTGGAGATTCCTGCCCAGTCGAGTCGGCCTGCTCTTTGGCAAAATCTTCGGGCTGCGGGCCGCCGCCGGCCTGTCCCTGTTGCTGCCCGGCTGTGGCTTTATACATTTCCTCGGCCAGCTTATGTGATGCCTTGATCAATTCCTCTTTGGCCTCGTTGATCGGCTCGACCGTTGATGTGCCCAGTGCCGCCCGGAGTTTTTCCAGTTTTTCGTTGATGATCTTCTTCTCTTCTTCCGAAACCTTGTCGCCGTAATCTTTCAATGTCTTTTCGGTGGAATAAATCAACTGATCGGCTTCATTCCTGGCCTTGATAAGCTCGTCTTTTTTCTTATCTTCCTCCGCATTGGCTTCGGCATCCTTAACCATCTTTTCAATCTCCTGATCCGACAACCCGGAAGATGACTGGATTTTGATCGACTGCTCCTTACTGGTGGCCAAGTCCTTTGCCGAAACATGAACTATGCCGTTGGCGTCGATATCAAATGAAACCTCGATTTGCGGTATTCCTCTGGGCGCGGACGGTATCCCGACCAGATCGAAACGCCCCAGGGTCCGGTTATCGATCGCCATTTTTCTTTCGCCTTGCAGGACATGAATGCTTACCGCCGACTGATTATCACTGGCCGTGGAAAAGATCTGGCTCTTTTTGGTCGGAATCGTGGTATTGCGCTCGATCAGGGTTGTCATAACTCCGCCGAGCGTTTCGATGCCCAGTGACAGCGGGGTTACATCCAGCAATACGACATCTTTCATATCACCTGCCAGCACGCCCGCCTGAATCGCCGCCCCGATCGCCACTACCTCATCAGGATTGACACCCTTATTCGGCTCTTTCCCGAACAGGTCCCTGACTATCTGGTGAACTTTCGGCATGCGCGTCTGCCCGCCGACCAGAATCACCTGATCGATGTCCGATGACGATAATTTTGCATCTTCCAGGGCCTGGCGGCATGGGCCCATCGTCCTTTGCAGCAAATCATCGGTGAGCTGTTCGAGTTTCGCCCGGCTCAGAGTCAGATCAAGATGCTTGGGGCCGTTCTGGTCGGCTGTTATAAAGGGAAGATTGACATTGGTCTGCATGGTCGATGACAACTCGATCTTGGCCTTCTCCGCCGCCTCTTTGAGGCGCTGAAGGGCCATCCGATCCTGCCGTAAATCGATCCCCTGAGATTTCTTGAACTCATCGGCCATCCAGTCTATGATACGCTGGTCGAAATCATCGCCCCCCAGATGCGTATCGCCATTGGTCGAACGCACCTCGAAGACACCTTCGCCTAATTCGAGAATCGATATATCGAATGTTCCGCCGCCAAGATCATAAACGGCGATCTTTTCGTTTACATCCCTCTGAAGCCCATAGGCCAGGGCGGCCGCAGTCGGCTCATTGATAATGCGTAACACCTCCAGGCCGGCGATCCGTCCGGCATCCTTGGTGGCCTGGCGCTGAGAATCGTTGAAATAGGCCGGGACGGTAATAACCGCCTGCGTCACTTCGCCGCCAAGATAATCCTCGGCGCTCTTTTTCAGGGCCTGAAGAATCATGGCCGAAATCTGCGGCGGCGCGTATTCATCGTTGCCGATTTTGACCACGGCACTGCCGTCGGCATCTGCCTTCACTTTGTATGGCACGATCTTTTCTTCTTCGCCGACTTCATTATAATGCCGGCCCATGAACCGCTTTATGGAAAATATGGTAGATTCCGGGTTGGTAACAGCCTGTCTCTTGGCCGCCGCGCCTACCAGCCTTTCGCCGTCACGACTGAAGGCCACTATCGATGGGGTTGTCCGGCCCCCTTCCGAGTTCGGGATGACAACAGGATCCTTGCCTTCAAGAACAGCCACGCATGAGTTGGTCGTTCCTAAATCAATGCCTATGATCTTGCCCATTGCTTTACTCCTTTATTCAAATAAAACTATATACGAAATTATGGTTATTCTATTACGAATCTCCCTGCGGTTTGCCTTTACTCACTATCACTTTCGAATATCGGATTACCTTACCGTTGAGCCGGTACCCTCTGACCATTTCCTGTATCACTATCCCATCGGGATATTCATCCGATTCCATTTGCATTATGGCTTCGTGCATTGACGGATCAAAGACGCGGCCGACCGATTCAAGCGGCTCCAGGCCCTCTTTCTTTAAGATATTGAAGAGATTTTGATAGATCAATTCGGTTCCGGTCAAAAGCGACTTGAAATCGGTTGATTCCTTTCCCGCCGTCAGCGCCCGCTCGAAATTGTCGATCACTTCAAGAATATTGACAATTATATTTTCATTGGAGTTTTTTAATATTTCTTCGAACTGACGATTCGTCCGCTTTTTATAATTATCAAATTCAGCCGCCAGCCGCAGGTAGCGATCCTCAAACTGAACCGTCTTTGCCTTGAATTCTTCGATAATATCCTCGGGGGATTTTATTGTTTCCTCGCCGTTTTTTCCGCCCGCCGAGGCCGTGGTATCATTTTCACCGTCAGGCACTTCCTTTACAGTCTCATCTTCAGGCCGAATGTCATCATTTCTGTCCATCACGGATTCTCCCCTGTCAGCTTTCTTTTTCATCTTCGTTCTTCGATTCGGTCAGGGCCTCGGTCAATGACTTGGCCGTGTATTCTACTATGGAGATTAGCTTGGAATAAGGCATTCGCGTCGGTCCGATTATTCCGATCGAACCGGACAGATTGCCGGCCCGATATTTCGATGTTACCAAAGAGCAGTTCTGAATCTGATCAAGACTGCTCTCGCTGCCGATAGTGATAACGATACCCTCGCCGATTGATTTGGACTCGATCAGCCCCCTGAGAGCCTTTTTTTCTTCCAGAAACTTTACAAACTCCGACAACCTGGTGCGGTCGGCAAACTCCGGCTGGTTGATAATATTATCGGTCCCTTTGATAAATATCAGTTCGCTACTTTCCATCGACCAGATTTCGGCATCGGCATTAATAAACAGCTTGATCAGTCTCGGAGAACAACTGGTATCTTTGAGGCGCCTGTCGATACTGCTTCTAATCTGCCCCAGGCTCAATCCGGACAATCGCTCATTAAGAACCGTCTGCATTTGAATCAATTCCGACTGATCGATGCTGGATTCAAGCTCCATCAGGATCGACCTGACCAGGCCCGACTCCACCGTGACGATTACCAGGAGTTTGCCATCACCGACCGGAATCAGATCGAGGCGCGCCAGCTTGCCTTCTTCGAATTTGGGGGCAATGCTGATTCCCAGCTGGTTGGTGATTTCCCCGAGTATTTTACTGGCCTGGCTGAGAACCGATTCCAGATCCTTCGAGCCCGATTGAATCATTGATTTTATTTTGCCGGTATCTTCTTCGTTGAGCGGCTCCTGTTTCAAGAGCATGTCGACAAAAACGCGATAGCCATAGTCGGTGGGTATACGGCCGGCCGAGGTATGCGGCTGTCGAACCAGTCCCATTTCCTCGAGATCCTGCAGAGTGTTCCTGATTGTCGCCGGAGACAGGCCCATCCGGAATTTATTGGCAATCACCCTTGACCCAACCGGATCAGCCGTTTGTATATAATGGTTTATAAGGTTTTGAAGAACCTTTTTTTCTCGCTGTGACAAATTCTCAAACGACATGTTACTTCTTTACTATTCAACAAGTTAATGCCATTCTTTGGCAATCTCTACAATAGAGTGCTAAATATTGCACAAATTTATAGAGATAGTCAAGCAATAATTTACTCCTGACTATCTCCAGTATACAACAACTTTATTCGATTATTGTTCAGGCCCGCGACTTGCAGTAATAAGTTATATTTTACTTCGAGTCTTTCTTCTTCACGGTTTTAGTGCTGTCGGTTTGCTTGGGGGTCACTTTTTTTGAGCCCTCGGAACGATCGTCAATACCGTTATTGTTCTTATCCAGGAAATCGTTGTAATCCCTGCCGCCGCTTGAACCGGAAGAATTGGGCCGGTCTTTCTGCACGTCCTGCGCCTGAGAATCCTGAACATTGGTCAGTGTATCAACCTTTTTGCGCTGCTGCTTCTTATCGCTTTTCTTGTCAATGGCAAATGACATTGAAAAGAGCAGGAACATCAGGACCAGGATATAAATTGAAATTCTTCTCATATTAATTCTTCCCCTTGCACCGAATTATAATAAAAACAATCGCCCGGTCAACTCAAAAATTAGCGCCCCTTTTTGGTGGTCGTGGTGCCGGAAGAAGTCGTCTTTGAAGACGACTTCTCCGAACTGCTGCTCTTAGATGATGAACCACCGTCGGATTTATCTACAGAACCCGACTTGCTGCCCTTGGCCGACTTTTCGGATGAGGAAGGCTTGCTGGTCGAACCCGACTTTGAAGCCTTCCCGCTGCTTGATTTACGAGACTTGTAAGTCTTCGATGTATTGCTGTCGCTGCTCGATTTGCCGCTCTCAAAGCTCTTGTCCGACTTGCCGCCGCTGGTTTTCTTATCGGTTCCATAGGTCGCTTTGCCATCCGAAGTTGATTTGGTGGTCGTCTTATACCGATCGGAACTCGCGGCGCCTTTGGTGCTTCGATCCTTGGATATCGCTCCGGTATTCGTCTTGGCCGTCTTGGTGTATCTCGAAGTCACCTGCCTTTCTTCGGCAACCTTGTACTTTTCTCCGGCAACCGATTTTGCCGTGACCGGCGTGCGCGTCTTCTTTACCGTTATTTGTTTATCGTATTCGGGGTAGCCGTTCTTGGCCGGATTGAGATACCCTTTGGTCTGGACTTCTTTGAAGCGCGACTTTATTTCCGGCCGGGTGGTAATCATGGTTCTATCCAGCACGATTGATTTCCGTCTGACCACACTGATTCGGTCCTCCCAGCAGTACCCGTGTGGGTCATAAACGGTAATCCAGTGCCACCCGTAGTAAACGCGCGGCATGAACAACGGCGCTATGCCCCAGTAAACACCGTCGATATAAATCGTCGCTCCCCACGGATAATCAATGTAAACCGATCCATAGTATCCCCAGTCCCAATCCCAGTAAGGACGATGGTCAGAGTGGTAAACATGCACCGGCCGGAAATAATAGTCGTTCCACTCCTTGACCATAAATGAGGTCATATCGAATGCCCGTTTCATGTTTCGGTCGCTCTGGAAGTAGTTGGCATTGACAAAATCCATAAAATCATATGGGTCATTGTCGGCAACCAGATCGGAGCCGTTAAACCAGTCCGGAATACGGAACGGCTGCCGCGAAGCCACAATCTGAAGATATTCCACCCCTTCCGGTCCGCGAACCGTCAGATCATAATCGTCGTATTGCGACGGAATCTGATAGGTCTGGCCGCCTTCGATCCACCCATTGTCCCTCGGATCGGTCGGATAAATCAGATTGACGTTGCCGCGGGTGTCAATGTTGTAAACAGCGACAAAACAATCCTTGTCGGCCTGGAATGAGATTACGATATTGTCCCCTTCATAATACTCGTCGTTGTCGGTCCAGATTTCAGCACTCAGAAAGCGGTCATGCTTAATATATTCGCCGTAGTCGATATCGCGATCATAGACAATTATCTCCGCCCCGGCCGCCGATGCCAGCAGCATAAAGGCTGCGATCAGCATCACCTGTTTTGAGATTAGTCGTTTCATTTTAGTTACCTCACAATTCTTTATTTTATGGTTAAGTTCACTTTATAATTATACCATCAATGGTTCTCTTCAAATAATCTTCATCATGCTGCGGGCGGGCCAGTTCGGGATTGCCGATAGCGGTCTGATAGGCCCACTGGAACTCCACACTGGAAGTACCGTTGATATTTATCGCTCTTATTTTGGCAAAATGATTATTATTGGTCCAGATAATATAGGTGTGATCCGGAATCACTTCCGACCATCCCACCGCCGACCATCCGGAATCAGGAGAATAGCCGATATCATCAAAATCATAAGTGAAACCCATATCCTGGATGTCAGTGTTGATATCGCCGACGTTGATAAAGAACGTTCCCAGAAAATCGTCATACTCAAGATAAATATCGGCGGCGATACTATTATATGGTACTCTTGCCCGTGCGGAAAAATCAAAACCTGAGGTCGCCGACACCTGATTAAAATCGGTCAAAAGAGTAACCCCATCCGGCCGGGGGGTATCGAAAACGGTCTCATATGACAGAGCCGATTCGTTGCCGGCATCATCCACCGCCGAGACCGCGTAAAAATAGGTCACGCCGTTATCGACGTCGTTGTCGATATAGTATTCATCGGTCGTCGTCCCCATCAATTCATAAAGGTCGTCATCAGGACTCCACCAGACCCTGTAATAGGCCAGGTCGTCATCCTGAACCGGCAGCCAGTAAATATAAACCGCCTGATCGCCGGTTATCGAATAAACCCCCTGCGGCACCGCCGGGGCTTTGTCAACGGTGACCGGAACTTCTATATACCGAGTCGTTTCCTTTTCGCAGCCCGTCATTATGAGGGCCAGAAGCGCTATTCCTGTGATAATCAATGCTCGCATTATTTTCTCCTTTGTTTTATCCAGCAGATTAGAATACAAACCCCATGCCAAACAACGCAACCGCTTGTCAGGCAATCTATTATATTTATTTCGGAAAATTATTACAACGATTGAGGCACAAAAAATGTTCATTATGCCGGGGCAATGCACCATATTAATCAGCTTTAGAGAGATCGTACTCCTTAATTTTGGTGCGAAGCGTATTGCGATGAATTCCAAGAACTTCAGCCGTTTTCCCCAGATTCCAGTCAAGACGGGTCAAAATTTTTAGAATATGTGCCTTCTCGAGATCGGCGATTTTTTCGATATTATCCAGCGAAAATTCTTCGGTCGCCTTCAATCCCGGCAATTCCCGGATCGAGATCACGTCTCCCCGCGACAAAACTACCGCGCGTTCGACAACATTCTGCAGTTCACGGACATTTCCCGGCCAATTGTAAGCAACCAATGCTGATGCCGCCGAGGAATCAAATCCATCGATTTCCTTGCCAAGCTTTTTGGAAAAGTCCTTCAAAAATTTATCCGCCAGAAGCAAAATATCTCCCTGTCGTTCGACTAATGTCGGCAGGGATATGATGACCACACTTAAACGGTAATATAAATCATCCCGGAATTTTCTCTCTTTTATCATCTCGCCCAGGTCCTTATTGGTGGCGGCGATGAGACGAAAATCCAGACTGAGACTTTCATCACTGCCCAGTCGTTCGACTTTATGATCCTCCAGCACGCGCAGCAGTTTGGCTTGCATGGTCAGCGGCATATCCCCGATCTCATCGAGAAAAATCGTGCCGCCGTCGGCCAGTTCGAATTTGCCCGGCTTCCGCCGATCGGCCCCGGTGAAGGCACCTTTTTCGAAACCGAAAAGTTCCGACTCGAGAAGATTTTCCGGTATGGCGGCGCAGTTGACCGGGACAAAGCGGTTATCCTTTCGCGGCGACAGCGAATGAATCGCCCGCGCGGCCAGTTCCTTGCCGGTCCCAGACGGGCCGGTAATTAAGACGGTTGTGTCGCCCGGCGCCGACAAGTTTATCAATTCCAGACTTTTTTTGATCGCCGGCGACTCGCCGATCATCTCACCGCTGCCGAATGTTTCCCGAACCGTATCATTCAGGAGTTTATGTTCCACCACCAGGCGATGCTGGTCGGCCGCTTTATTCAGGTTTAAAAGCAGCTCTTCCAATTCGACCGGTTTCGTCTGATAATGAAAGGCGCCTTTTTTCATCGCTTCGACAGCCGTCTCGACCGATCCGAACGCGGTCAGCACAATTATCTGTATGAATGGATTGATGGCCCGCAGCCGTCCGATCAATTCGATCCCGCTCATGCCGGGCATTTTCATATCGACGACGGCCACCGGGGAGAAAAATGACGAGTACAGCTCAAGGGCCTCCTCGCCCGATGAGGCCTGCTCGATGGTGTACCCGTTCTTCTCAAGATACCCGGCCAGCATCTGGCGCTGTCCGGCTTCATCATCAACCAGAAGTAACTTTGTTTTTTTCATCACCTCTAAAATATCGATTGCAACATTATTTTCCAATAAAAAAACCCCTTCCCGAAAGAAGGGGTTTTTGAAATCTTAATATCTTTTCTATTTATTCTTCGCCGCCGAAGAAGACGGTAACGCCGGATCTGATCTGCAGATAACTGATATTGCCCGGCATTTTATATATCTGGCCGTGCCAGTCGGCTTCGGTGTCCTTGGACATAATATTCTGATAGCCGGCTTCCAGATAAAGCCCGCCGAATTCGGCCGTATACCAAATGATCCCGAGGTATCCCCCGAAACCAAGGGCCGGGTCGTAGGACTGCTCTCTGAGAACATTCCGGTCAACCGTTATCCAGGTCGGGAATTTGGGCCAGGTAATGCCGCCGGTCAGCTTGACATACGGCTCGAAATTCGATTCGCCGGCCAGGGCGTACTTGGCATAAACACCGGTATTATAAAGACGATAGTTCAGGCCCCAGTTGCCTTCCATGCCGAATGAATTAAAATCGAAATAAATTCCCGCACAAATATTATTGGTGAAATAGTAACCACCCGACAGGCTGACACTAAGACCGGTTTTCGCCCCCAATGAATCATTCCAGTCACTCAGGTCGCCGCTTGGTATGGCCAGGCCGCAATGAAGGCCGACTTCGAAATTACGCCATTTTCCATCATCCTGTGCATACGCGCTTAAAGCGATTACTGACAATACTATCAGGGTCAAGAGCAGTCTAAACGATTTCATTGATATTCCCTCAATATTTTATTTCAGCCCTATTGTTTCCCATACTCCTTAACTTCTTCCGACATAACCGAAAAGAAGCCAATCCACTAAAACAAGTTTTGAATTAAGCAATAATATGACGTTTTGTCAACAGGTTTTGTAAAATTAAACTTGTCCGATCGCAACAATTTTGTTCAGCCTCTTCGGGCGGCTTCAAACAATGAAAAATATCACCGACAATACAAATATCACCCACATGGCCGCTTTGATCTCCCGCACCTTCCCCGCCACCAGCTTGAGAATCGTAAACGAGATGAATCCGAAGGCCAGTCCCACGCTGATACTGTAGCTGAGCGCAATCATCACCACTATTATAAAACTGGGAAAAGCCTCATCCATTCGCGAGAAATCTATTTTCGCCACTTCGCGCATCATGTACAAACCGACCATGATCAGCGCCGGCCGGTCGCATAGCCGGGGACGATTCCGATCACCGGAATAAAAATGACACTGAGCAGAAACAGCACGCCTGTCACAATCGAGGTTTTACCGGTCCGCCCGCCCTGCTCGATCCCGGCGCCCGATTCGATATAGGCGGTCACCGGCGAGGTTCCCAGAACCGATCCCATCACGGTCGCCGCGGCATCGATTCCCAGAAGCTGATCGATTTTCTTAATATGACCTTTTTCGTCGACAATGCCCGCCTTGTGGGCGCAGGCCACGACCGTCCCGATACTGTCGAACATATCGATAAACATAAGCGCGAAAATCGAACCGATCAGGCTGCCCTTGAGCGCCCCGATAATATCCAGCTTGAACAGGGTCGGCGTGATGTCGATCTCCAGAGTTGCCCATCTTGAGGGCAGCTCCGTATAGCCCAAAATAAGCGCCAGAATCGTGGCCAGGAATATGCCCAGAAGCAGCGATCCGCGCACATTGAGATATTCCAGGACAATCATGGTCAGCAAGCCGGCCAGCCCGATCAGCACGGTCGGGCTCATCTCCCCTGCCGAAACCAGGGTGGCGGGATTATCGACTACCAATCCGACCTTGGTCAGCCCCATGAAGGTGATAAAGAGCCCGATGCCGACCGAGATGGCGTAAATCAGCGAACGCGGGATGGCTTCGACCAGCCGCTGCCGGAGGCCGGTCAAAGTCAGCAGGAAGAAGAGAACACCGGCCAGAAAGACAATTCCGAGTGCGGTCGGCCAGGCCACTTTTTGGCCCAGCACAATCGAGTAGGCGAAATAGGCATTGAGCCCCATTCCCGGCGCCATGGCAATCGGCGTGTTGGAAATCAGCCCGGTCGCAATACTGGCGATGCCAGCCGCAAGACAGGTTACGGCGATCAGCGCTTCTTTGTTCATCCCGGTCACCGACAAAATATCCGGATTGACAAACATAATATAGGCCATGGTCAGGAAAGTGGTGGCGCCGGCGAGCACTTCGGTTTTGATATTGCCGATGTTTCTTGCGCCCCCGCCGTTCTTAAGATTTATGGCATTGATATTCATATCATCGACAATCCTGTTATGTTTGCTGTTTGAGTTATAATAAATAAGTCATTTGATTCCATTTGCCAACAGGAAATTGCGTTGACAGAACACGGTTAATTCAATTGGCAGGAGTCCGGAGACTCCTTCCCTTGTATCTTATTCTCAAAGGAATTGATATATTAAAGCGGACCGGGATGAAACTGTTCCTTCCCTCAGGTTTTT
>PGXB01000029.1:46882-49666 GCA_002838945.1 candidate division Zixibacteria bacterium HGW-Zixibacteria-1 | reverse complement strand
GGCAACAATGTTATTAATATTCTTGATGTGACCTATTTGATCAGTTATCTGTATAAGGGCGGCGGCACGCCAATTTGCGGAACGACAGGGACTTAGACAGCCATTAAAGTGCTGCGTGAAGATAGTCTTCATCCCAAAAAGCCCCTCGTGAAAGGCTCGAGACTGTCTTTATAAAATTATATCCATTTGGGATTATAAATATTGTAGTCAGATTTATCGTATTTTAAAAATCTTGACAATTAAGACTCAATTAGTTATAATTTTTCAAGAAGTTCTTAAAAATTTCTGACCATCCACAACCCGGGTTTCTTTATAGCCGAATTACATTTGCGGCCGGAAAAGTATATCCGGGGTAAGCATGTTTTTTGACATTCAGAATTAATTTTTTCTGCCGGTTAGATACGAAATGTTATCAATCGGTTATAAAGGCAGATGGAAATAAGGTGCTTTATACCCAGTCTATGTATTCTGCATAAATCAATGAAAGGGTAATTTATAATAATATAGGGTAACTAACTTTTTTGGAGGACATGATGTTACACAAAACAGCCCTCACTCTTGTACTTCTCCTGATATTTACCTTAGTATCAGCCGAAGTACCTCAGACAATCAACTATCAGGGTTATCTGACCGATTCCGGTGGCAATCCGGTGCCGGATAACAACTACTTGATGAAATTTAAGATTTATGGATCCGAGGCGGGCAACGATTCGCTGTGGTGGTCCGGTTTTCAGACCATTGCGGTAACCAACGGATCGTTCATTTATCATCTTGGCTCACTTATCCCGTTGCCGGATGATTTATTTACCGACACCGTTCGTTATCTGGGCATTACCGTTGGAGTCGACCCGGAAATAACACCGCGGACAAGATTGACATCGGTTGCATATTCATACCAATCGCTCCGATCCGATTCGGCGGGATATGCTTTCGATATCGCCAATAATTCAGTCACCGGTTCCAAGATCCTGAATCATAGTATTACATTCGATGATATAGGTTATGATGAGATCAGGGGGGAAAATATCGAAGACGGCACCATTGACTTCAGCGATATCGGTCCCAACGGGGCGGCCGACGGCCAGGTCATGAAAATGTCCGGCGGCACCTGGGTGCCCGCCGCTGATAATACCGGGCCGGGCGGAGATATCACAGGGATTATTCCGGGGTCCGGTCTGAGCGGCGGAGGAACATCCGGCGATGTTACCCTGTCGGTAGCAACTAACGGTATTCTTTCCTCCCACATTGCCACGGGCGAAGTCAACAGTAACGATATTCAAGATTACACGATCATGAATTATGATATAAATAATTCTGCCGCCATTTCCCCAAGCAAAATATCCGGCACTGCGGTTACGGTTATCGGCAATGAGACGATTTCGGGCGATAAATTATTTACCGGTAATGTTGATATATCGGATAATACGGTAGAGATGTCCGCAAACGGGTTGTTTGTTGGTGAGGGGAGCCAGCCTTATTTAAGCCGACCGATTAATTTAAAACGAGCGCATTCTACGACCGGCTCGAAATATGGTATGTATTCCGATGTTACGAACAGCAGCAGTGGAAATCTGACAGGTATATACAGCACCGCCATTTCTTCAGGCAGTGGAATTACCTATGCACTTCATGGATACTGCAAATCGGATGATATGCGCGTAGGCGTTGTCGGGACTGCCGACGTGTATTCGACCGGAGGCGGCACAACTGATTATTCACGAGGTGTCGAGGGCGTCGGCAACAATGGAGCACAAGCTTTCGGCGGTTATTTTGGAGCGATTTCCGGTTCCCTATTTAATTATGGTGTTTATGCCGAGGCTGCCGGCGATGCACTACAGAACATTGGTCTCTATGGGAACAGTAATGTTTCAGGTCCCGCAAATTTCGGTGTTTTCGGTACCTGCGAGGTTTCCAACGGGTCGTGGGGCGGGTATTTTTACGGCAACCTGCATGCCACCGGAACCAATACAAAAGGGGGCGGCGGATTTTTGATAGATCATCCCGATGATCCGGAGAATATGTATTTATCGCACAGCGATGCCAGCTCTCCGGACAGGATGAATATATATAATGGAAACGTTATTACAGACGAGAATGGCAACGCCGTAGTGAACCTGCCATCCTATTTCGATGCTCTTAATACCGATTTTCGCTATCAACTGACCTGTATAGGTACCTTTGCCCAGGCAATTATCGCCGAGAAAATTGAAGGCAATCGTTTTGCGATTAAGACCGATAAACCTCTTGTCGAGGTTTCCTTGATGGTGACCGGTATCCGCAAGGATGCCTTTGCCAAGTCAGTCCCGTTGGAAGTGGAAACGCTCAAAGTCGGTGACGCACGGGGCAAATTTATGAATCCCGAAATTTTCGGCTTTGGTGTTGATAAATCGGTTGATTTCAAGAATCACAGAAATGTTGAAAGAACAAAATTTACTGAAGAGAGCGAATAATAATGCTCCAGGATGCAGAAATGAAAAACCTATTTACCAACATGGTGTTGATTGGATTTATTCTCTGCTTTGCGACAATCGGGCTGGCAGGGGATAAGTCGGGCGAGGAGATCAACTGGCAGGTGATTTCCGGCGGAGGAGCCGTTGGCGGAACCTCTGCCAACTACCGCCTCGGCGGCACGGTCGCGCAGACCGCCGTTGCTTCCGGAAGCTCGACCAATTATGGTATAAATCACGGTTTCTGGCAGGATTTTGGGACCGGCGGGCCGGGCTGCTGCAATCTGGCCGGCGATGCCAATAACAATGATGCCGTCAATATTCTTGATGTGACCTT
>PGXB01000029.1:0-46851 GCA_002838945.1 candidate division Zixibacteria bacterium HGW-Zixibacteria-1 | reverse complement strand
GGCAACAATGTTATTAATATTCTTGATGTGACCTATTTGATCAGTTATCTGTATAAGGGCGGCGGCACGCCAATTTGCGGAACGACAGGGACTTAGACAAAATCAAGGCAATGAGAAAACAGGCAGTTTTCCCAAAAAGCCTCGCTTTGGCGAGGCTTTTTGCTTATTTTTGATAAAAGTTATTATTGCGAAACTCGAACTCCGGTTTTAGCGTAAGTAAAATAGGAATATAGACTACTCGAAAAGGAGTGTAAATAATGAGCCTGGGTAAGATTCTGAAATATGGTGTTGCTTTTCTGGCAGCGGGGATGGTCCTGGGGGCGTGGGTCGAGGTGGCGCTGGCCGAAGAAGTTATTGTCGATATGCGGGGTTTTTACGAGGGCGATCTTGTCGTTGACGGATTTGAACTGAAATCCGAAACCAGACTTTCTATTTACGCTATTGGGGCTCAACTGAAACAATCTGATGATATGTATGCATACGGCTGGATTATTAATGCCGACAGCAGGGAGCCGGTCTGGGTATTGAATGAGCAGGAAACCAGAAGATATAAAAAGACAAAAAATATCCGTGAGTATAAAGATGAAATCACTTTGCCCGCAGGCAGATATGAAATCTATTATTATGCGGGCAAACCTTATTTCCTCGGCGATATCAATATTTCCATAGGCGATCTGGAAGAGGCCATTGGCCTGCTGGATTATATCTTCCGGGATGATGATGAGAAATATGAATATTACTCCGAGGATATCGAGGATCTGGCTTTACTGATAAAGGCGCCTGATGGATCATTTACGAAATTTAATCCGATTCCTGAGTTGTGCAAAGATGTGGTCATCGATTTTACCCGCCCCGAAGCCGAATTTGCCGGGAAGAAGGGCTTTACTCTGAAAAAGGAAATGACCCTGAAAATAGAAGCCATCGGCGAATATATTTCAGATGACCGGGTCTTTGTCGATTTTGGCTGGATAATAGATGCCGATTCCCGCAAGCGGGTATGGCAGATGGATAAATGGAATACTTCCTGGGCGGGCGGCGGCCGGAAAAACCGCGGTTTTGATGGCGACGTGACGCTGCCGGCCGGAAATTATGTGGCTTATTTCGTCACTGACGACAGTCATTCGTTCGGCGATTGGAATGTCATGCCTCCCTATGATCCGCTTCATTATGGGATGTTGGTTTCATTTGTGAAGGAAGGTGAGGCCGGGAATGTCTCGGAATATGTCGACGACTATACCGAGCCGATTGTCGTTCAAATTAACCGGGTGGGAAACGATCAGTTCAAATCTCAGGGCTTTACGCTGAAAAAAGATGCCGGTCTGCATATCGTGGCGCTGGGTGAGTTCGGCTATCAGGATGACTTCGTCGATTATGGATGGATCGAGAATCTGGATGATGGAAATATTGTCTGGGAAATGAAAGAGGAAGACACTCAGCATGCCGGCGGAAGCAAGAAAAATCGTCGGTTTGACGGGATCGTCACTCTTCCGGCCGGAAATTATATGGCCTTTTATGTGACTGATGGTTCTCATGCTTATCGCCGGTGGAATGAATCCGCCCCCTTCGAGCCGACCATGTGGGGAATAACCATTTACGGGGCCGGCAAGAAGTTCGATGCCTCGATTGTCAAGACTTTCGACGAACTACCCCCAAATACCAACACCCTGGTAAATCTTACAGGGATAGGGGATGGCGAGAATGTCCGGAAATCCTTCAAACTTGACCGCAGTCAGAAGGTTCATATTTTTGCCTTGGGCGAGGGCAAGGGCGGCGAGATGTATGATTTCGGCTGGATTGAAAATTCATCTACCGGAAATATTATCTGGGAGATGACTTATCGGAAGACCCGTCATGCCGGAGGCGACCAGAAAAATCGAAAAGTCGATACCTACATCACTCTGGAACCCGGAGAATATGATGTCTATTTTGAAACTGATGATTCCCATTCTTTCCCGAATTTCAATGCCTCGCGGCCGGATCAGCCGCATAAATGGGGGATTACGATAACCAAAGAATAAGTTTTTACCTGTTCTTCCTTTCCCGGGCGGAGTTCTTACAAAATAAGATTCCGCCGTTTTTTATGGATGAAATCTATTAAGAGTTCTGCAGACTATGCCACCGGGATTGGTTCGGATACCGGAACCTGACGGGGAAATTCGATACTAATGGTGGTTCCCTGACCGGGACTGGAGTCGATGTGAAGGTGACCCTGATGATTGTCGATTATTTTGCGACAGATAAGCAATCCGTAACCATGTCCGGATTTCTTGGTAGTGAAGCGCTCATTGAAGGCCTTCTGCAGCAGTTCCGGATCGATGCCGCTGCCATTATCCTTAATATGAATGGCAAAACTGTCGCTCTGTTTATTAAATGAGGTTCTGATTTCGATATTTTTGTTCTCTGCAGAGTCATTGTCCAAAACGGCCTCGGCCGCGTTGTTAGTGAGGTTATAGAGAAGCTGTTGCATTTGCGTTGTGTCAATAAAAGATAAGATTTGGGTTTCGGCCAGATTCAATTTGATCTCGATGTCCTGAAAATGTTTCTGTGCTTTGAGGTACTCCGTCACATTGCGCACGGTAACATTCAAGTCACAATATTCACGGTTGGGATTAACACCGGAATAATCAACCAGACTATCGGTAAACTTCCTGATATTATCGAAATTATTTATAACGGCCAGAAGATGCTTTTCCAATTGGTCAAATTCTTTTTCCGCCAGATGATGTTGCATCAGGGACAGATTTCCCATGATCACACCGAGGAAATTGTTCAGCTCATGACCTATTTCCGCCGACATTTTTCCCCCGACCGCCATTTTCTCCAATTGGAGGGAATGGTCCTGCAAATCTTTTAGACGCTTGTAGGCATCGCGGCTTTCTTCAAGCAGAATTATATTTTCCAGCGAAATGGCAATCTGGCTGGCGGTAATCCCCAAAAGCTTCAATTCGCTTTGCTTGATTTCATCGGAGTCGGGGACAAAACCGAGAATAAGAAATCCATAAAGCTTGGGTCCCCGTTTCAAAGCGATATTAACCAGCGCGAAACCCTTTTTAAACCATACCGGGGTAAGAATCGAGGCCACTTTCTCATCGGAAAACTTGGCGTAAAGGGGGTGCTCTTCGATTGATTTCACGATGAAGGGAGCTTTGAGATCCCTGGTGTCTATATTGAAGAAATCGGTATCATACTTCCTGGTTGATTCTTCAAATCCGTTTTCGTTGGCATTGTCGACCGTAATCACGCCGACTTCATTTTTATGTCCGGTTCTGAATACGACGCTTCCAAGGGTCGTCTTACCCTGCATAAGAGCGAAACCGAGCGACAGTCTCATCAGTGAGCGGCTGTCGGAGACGGTGTACATAATCTGATTCAGATCCGAAAGGCGGTTAAGTTCGCTGGATAAAGTCTTTTCCGCGTCATTTTGCCGCTTGCTGATGGCGTTTTTGACGGCCTGGCGAATTTCTTTGAGCTCAAACGGCTTCATGATGTAGTCGTAGGCCCCCTCTTTGATGGCGTCCTTGGCTGAATTCAGGTTGGCGTAGCCGGTCATAAATATAATACCGACCGAGGGAATGATCTCGCGGGCGAGCTTGGCCAGTTCAATACCGTCGCATTCCGGCATTCTGATATCAGTCAGGATAAAATCGAAATATTCGCGTCTGATTTTTTCAAGGGCAAGATTGCCGTCTCCGGCCAATTCGATTTCATATCCGGAGTCTTCGAGCGCATCCCGGGCGAAAGAAAGGACAATCTCTTCGTCATCGACAATGAGAATTCTAATCGGTCTTCCTTCAGTTTGAGATTTCTGGGTCATGTCGTTTTAATTTTTTTGCTCTCGATAATGCGGTTGATTGTCTCCCGCACATCCTCAAGTGCAAAGGGTTTGGCCAGACAACACATGGCCCCCGCCTCGGTGGCCAGTTCGGCCATCTTATCCGGAAATGAATCGGTCATGACAATCGGCATTTCCGGTTTTGCAGCTTTTATTTTTTTGATCGCCTCCAGGCCGTTCATCACAGGCATGTGGACATCGCAGAATATCATTATAATCCCGGTTGACGGCCATTTCGTATCCCACCCGGCCGTTGATGGCAATATCCACTTCGAAACCGGCGTCATTCATGACTTCGGTCAGGAAGTCCCGGATGACAGGGGTATCGTCTATGATAAGAACTTTAGATGCCATCATCCAACTCGATTCCCCCGGGACTGTTAATGTCGCCGAGTCCCAGGGATTTCTCGACCTCGGCCCTGATCTGTTTTATGGTAAAGGGCTTCGACAGAAAAGCGCATACACCATAACCCAGCGTATTACTCATCGAAAAAAGCGATGAATAACCGGAAATGACTATGATCTTCGAATCGGGGTAGGCCTCTTTGGCGAACTTGACGACTTCCTCGCCCGATACCCGCGGCATTTTCATGTCGGTGATTATGAGATCATATTTCCCGATCTTAAGCTTCTCTATCGCTTCATCGCCATCGGCGGCTTTGTCGACGTTGAAGTCTTCCAGGACATCGGCGAGGAACTCGCGCATGACCTGCTCATCATCGACGACCAGAATATTTTTTGTTGCGATATCTTGCATATTCCAAATTCTTTATAAGTTACCTATGACTTAATTGTCGGCTGAACAGGTGATTTTCTCCACCGGAACTATAACGGTAAAGGTAGTCTCTTCTCCCAGTTTCGATTTGACCCTTATTTCGCCGCCATGTTCTTTAATTATTCCATAACTTACCGACAGGCCCAAACCGGTACCCTTACCGATATCCTTGGTTGTGAAGAACGGCTCGAATATTTTCTTGAGGTGTTCTTCCCTGATGCCCTTGCCCGAGTCGACTACCGCAATTTCCACGGTTCCATTGAATTCGCCGAGCGGCGGGGCGAAACGGGTGGTCAGGGTCACCTCGGACCCCGGATTGGAAGCGTGCATGGCGTTGATAATAATATTCGTAAAGACCTGCTGGAGCTGACTGGGATGTCCCTTGATTTTAGGCAGGCTGGGATCCAGATTCTTTACCAGCGTGATCTGATTCATCATCAGCTGATGTTCCACGAATGTCAGCGTATCTTCAACTACGGCATTGACATCGACGTCGTCGAATTTGACCGTTTGCGATGTTCTCGAGAATTTGAGCAAATTTTGAACAATGGCCTTGCAACGGCGCGACTGCGTCTCGATATCGCGTAGATAACGTTTGTAGGATTCAATATCTTTGTCGCTGATGTTGTCGGCGCATTTGTTCTGAATTTTTTCCAGCGTGAACTGTGCATAGCCAAGGATACCGCCCAGCGGGTTGTTTAATTCGTGCGCCACGCCTGCGGCAAGCTGACCGATTGCGACCATTTTTTCGGACTGTATCAACTGTGTCTGGGCTTCTTCCAGCTCCCTGGTGCGCTCAATAATTTTCTCTTCCAGATTTCTATTATATTCCTCGATTTCATCCTGAGATTTCTTAAGCGATTCGATCATGCGGTTGAATGATTCGGCAAGAAGGCCGATTTCATCGCTTCGATTAATATCCACGGTCTTGGTCAGGTCACCCTTGGATATCTGGTCGGTCACTTCCACCAGCGATTCGATCGGGCGGGTAATAATTCTCACAAAAGCCGTCATCAGGATAATGGCGGAAAGCACAACAATAAAGGTCAGCAAAATCGAGGCTGTTTGCGACTTGGTAACCTCGCGGCTGAGATTGGAATAGGTCAATCCGATCCGGACTTCACCGATAACTTCCCGGACATAACTGTTTTCCCCGGAGGAATAGTCATAAATTGAACCCAGATTTTCGCGGGAGGCCGTTTGCCGAACCGTCTCCACCGGATACGACAGCTCCATGAAGTCGCTGCCGTTGGCGGCAATATAATCCGTTTTTTGGAACCTGCCGGTGGTCAAAGCTGATTCTTCGGGCTTGCCTTTGATTTTTGCATTGGCATATGACTCGCTGCCCGTCTCGGCCAGAACACGGCCGTCGATTGTCAGGATTTTGACAAAAATTATGTCATTGGCACGGGCCACACCCTTAATTAAGTTTTCAAGCTCGGTTGTGGATTCAAGAATAACACCGTATTCGGCATTATAAGCGAGGTTTGCCACCAATGCCTGTCCGCGTTTTTCCAGCTCGTTAGTGTAAATTTCGCTTTGCCGTTTGATCAGGTAACCGCCTATTATCAGCATACTGGCAATGATGACCAGGGATACGACTGTCACGAACTGTTCCCGAAGACCAAACCTTTTAACCGATCCAAAGAGGCTCATCTGTACACCCCCTTGGCCACGGCTGCTAAATCATCAGGTATTTGAATGGCAATATGTTTGGCGGTTTTCTCATTATAGTGAAACCAGATTATGGTCGGCACCGCCACCGGAATATCGGCCGGTTTTTTCCCCGATAGTACTTCACAGGCAATTTTACCGGCCTGTCGACCGATATCCTTATAGTCATAGTCCAACCCGAAAAGCGCCCCGGACTCTACCATATTCCCCGAAAAGCCCATGAACGGCTTGGCATTACGAAGAGTGTTGAGGAGGATAAAACGGGTTGAGCGAGGCGAATAAATCTGACCGTCCGCCACCGACCAATAGCCCTCAACGATTTGATTAAGACTGTCAAGCGCTTTGGGAATATCCTTTTCAGAGGCGATACGCACGGCGTGAAGTTCCAAGCCGGCGTTTTGCGCCAATATTTTGGCCGGAGGGATCAGGTTCTGAGTCTCTTCGGTATAGAGAACACCTATCTTCTTTAAATTTTTGATTATCTTCTTGAAATAATTGAACTGAATATCAGGCGGAATATCGAGGGATGCCCCGGTAATATTCCCGCCCGGATGCTGCAATGAATTGACGAATTCCGATGTTTCAGGGTTAAGGACCGCCGAGAAAATAATCGGTTTGTCCTTTATGCGACCCGAAACCATTTTGGTGGCAAATGAGCCGACGGTTATAATGAGCAGGGGATCGGTACTTCTAACAGCGTTTATTTGACTTTGAATTTGTGTCTCATCAGAGGTCAGCAGGTATTCGGTAAAAACCGCCTCCGCGTATTTTGCGCCGATAGAGCTGGTAATGCCCCGCATGGTCCGCAACGTGGTTTTGAGACTATCTGAATAGACAATAGAAAGATGAATCGGTTCGGCCAGGGCATCGCTGACAAGACCGAAAACGATAACAGTAAAAAATACTAATAAAGATATTTTTACCTTAAATGACCTCAATGTCCAGTTTCCTCAGATTTATAAGGCATGAATCCATTAATGTGTAGTCCACCTTGTCCCTGTCTCCAAAGTTGGGGCATACTTCAATTTGATTATCGGGTTATTGCACAAAAACTTGATTTCCGCCGATAAAATAATTTAAGGTTCATAACCAAATTCCGGCGGCCGGTAATTAATAAAAAAATCTATATAAAGTGTGTTAAAAAATCTGAACGAAAGTCGATACAATGTAGGAGAAACCAGAAGTTTCTGGTCAGGCAGATAAAATGTCATTAAAGAATGCAACCATGAAATTAAAAAAACGCTTTGGCGATAGCAACCGTTTGCAAGGAGGGTTCATCTTGAATACTCATAATCGCGCACTGCAATTATGTATGGCAATAGCAATTCTGTTGCTGCTGCCCGTGCTGCTGTCGGCCGGAACATCGGGCAAAATTGCCGGTATTGTCGAGGATGAGAGAACGGGAGAACCGATTCCCGGGGCGACGATCAGAATCACCGGATACGATGTTGCCACTCAAACCGATCTTGACGGTGAATATTTCATCATCAACCTTCCGGCCGGAACTTATTCCGTGATGGTCTCAATCATCGGTTTCCAGACGATTGAGAAGGAAAACGTCAGGGTCCTGATGGATCTGACGACTCCGGTTGATTTCACGCTCCAGCAGGTCGAAGTGCCTTTGAAGCGGCTGGTTCGGGTCTATGCCGAACGCCCCCCGATTCAAAAGGATCTGACCGCATCTCGCACGATCATGACAGCCGATCGTCTCAATTATACGCCTAATAATCTGACGGTACAGAGCGTCATCTCGAATATGGCCGGAACCATCGTGGATCATTACAATAATTTGCACGTCCGCGGCGGACGGGCCGGTACGATTACCTATTTATATGATGGGTTTTCGGTCCAGGATCCGTTTGCCGGAAATTCCGGAATAAGAATCATGCCGGATGCCTTGGAGGAAATTAACCTGACTTCGGGTGGTTTCCCGGCTGAGTACGGCGATGCCTTATCCGGTATCGTTAATGTCGTGACCCGCGAAGGAACCATGGATTATCATGGTAAACTGAAATTGTATGACGGTTACAGCCGCAAATATGATGTCAATACCGGCGACTACGGTAACCTGACACGGACCAATAATAATGCCGGCAGTTATAATTTTTCGGGCCCGATGCCGCGCCTGTTCAGCCGGCGCTCGACATTCTTCCTGGCCGGTGAACTTCGCCGCGACGATGGATACCTGCCTCATAATGGACTGGAACAATATACTCAAGCGGGGAAATTTGGGTTCCAGCCGGCCCCGAACCTGAAACTTACGGCTATCGGAAGTTATTATCGAAGCAATTCCGACGACTATATCCATCGTGATGTCAATAACCTCTCGTATGATTTCAATCTGGATGGGTTGACCATTTCCAAATCGGAAGCTTACCTGTACGGCCTGAAAGGTAATTATAATCTGAATGAGAAGTCGATTCTCGGTTTCTCCTATAATCATTTTTATACCTGGACCAAGAGCGCTCCCGAAAGTCTGTTTGATACGTACTGGAAACAATGGCCGGGATATTCCGAGGACGCAAACGGCGTATATAATGGTACTATACAGAACGATAATTACCAGCTTTCCCAGGATTATTGCCTTACCGGCTTTACATCCGGTGAAGATTTTCTGCCGGTTTACCGTGAACGCTATACCGACTATAATGCTGTCGCCCTGAATTTTACAAGCCAAATGAACAAGTTCCATCAGATCCGATCGGGCGTCGAGTTCCGCGACTACAAAATATTCTGGGATCAGAAGCAGTTCTTTAATTTTTCTCCCTATGGAGAGAAATATGAACAATCGCCGAAATATGCGATGGCCTTTGTCCAGGATAAACTGGAATTCCGTGACTTTGTCATAAATGCCGGTTTGAGATGGGATTATCTCAATTCGGAGGTGGAATACTGGCCGGATGTAATGACCAAGTCGGATACAAAGGTCAAATCCGAGCCTCAGTCGCAAATATCGCCCAGACTCGGCGTGTCACATCCGATTTCCGACCGGTCCATGATTCGCTTTAACTACGGCTATTTCTTCCAGGTTCCCAATTACATTTATATGTATACGAACCTCGACGGCAACCTGAATTCGGGCTTGCCGCTGGTTGGAAACCCGGCGCTTAAAGCGGAAAAAACCATTGCCTATGAACTGGGCCTGAATCATATGGTCAGCGATGATATTCGACTCGATGTCACATTATATATAAAGGATATAAAGAACCTGATTGCCACCACCGAAATCGGTCTTGTCGGCGGGAACCCGGTCACCCAGTTTGTCAACGAAGACTTTGGCTCGGTCAAAGGTGTTGATGTAACCATCGAGAAAATCGCCCGGGGCAATTTCTCCGGATCGCTGGTTTACTCTTATATGAGTGCCATGGGTAACTCCTCTTCGGCTTATGACGGTTATTACAATTATATAGCGAACACTACCGACACGGTCAAACCGGTTCAGGAATATCCGCTTGATTTCGACCAGCGGCACACGGCCACCATAACCATGAACTACTACGTCCCGCGCGATTGGACCGGCAAATTCATGGGTATGAATGTTCCTGGAGCATGGGGAATGAATATGATTGCCCATTACGGGTCCGGCCTGCCCTACACCCTTACCGATATCAACGGCGTCCGCTATGGCAGTCTTAATGAAGGACGGATGCCTTCGGTTTTCTCGGTTGATTTTCGCTTTAATAAAGACATCTTCCTTAGGAACAGCAAGAATTTCTTCAGCTTCTTTGTCGAAGTCGAAAACCTGTTTGATCGCCGCAACGCCGTGAATGTTTATACAAACACGGGAAGACCCGATGATGATGGAAGACGTTATGAATTGACCGCCGATCCCGACGGGGACGGCCCTCAGACAGCAGAAGACGCCAATAGATATTATAGATTGTTATCACAAGATCCTCGGAATTATTCCGCTCCCCGCCAGGTGCGTGTGGGGCTCGAATTCAACTTCTAATGAGGTAGCCATATGAAAATGAATTCAACACATTCGAAATACCTCGTTGGTCTGATGGCCATAGTCCTTCTTTTGCTGTTGACCGGCAGTCTCTGGTCAAGGACCTTCGAATCGACAGCTCCCCCGCCCAATGTTGTCGACCGTATCACCCATGATAAGGGTAATATTATTACGACAGTCGACAATTGGGGCTACATCGGCGGCTACAGTTATCCTTATGAACTGCCGTCGGGCGAGTGGCCGCGCAATTCGGGCCATAATTATATCGGGGAGATGAAGTTCTGGATGGGGGCGATAACCCCGGACGGCGACACTATTGTTGCCGATTCGGATGAAGATTTTCTGCCCTTGATTGATATTGTCAGCGGGGTGGAATCATACACGATCAGGCTGTCCACCGACACCGCCCGCTTTGATTATGACGCCAGCGATACAACCGGGCTCGGCCTCGGCAACCCGGCCTTTGGCTGGCAGATATATGACAGCACCGGAACCCTGACCTACAATCAGGTTTATTCGCCGATCGATTCGGCCTTTCATCCCGGTGGACCGATCGGTATGCAGCAGTCTTTCTGCCGTTATACCGATGAAAACGGCCCGGCCAGTCTCGGCCTGCTGGTTTCGCAGACGATTTGTCAGTGGAATTACTGCTATAATGAAGATTTGCTTTTTGTGATCCTTGAAATCACCAATACTTCGGACGTCGATTACACCGATTTCGCCTTCGCGATTTACAGTGATTATGACGTCGGCGGTCCCGATGGTACCGGCGAAAACGGAAGACTGGGCGACCTGGTGG
Organism: candidate division Zixibacteria bacterium HGW-Zixibacteria-1; assembly: GCA_002838945.1. Taxonomy (NCBI): domain Bacteria; kingdom Pseudomonadati; phylum Candidatus Zixiibacteriota; species candidate division Zixibacteria bacterium HGW-Zixibacteria-1. The sequence goes on along the minus strand of PGXB01000029.1, from coordinate 35,819 downwards.
CGTCCGATCTGGCCGCCAATCTGGCCTGGACTTATGATGAAGACGGCTATGATCCGGGCTGGGGCCCTCTGGTCAGAACCGGCATCATGGGCACCAAGTATCTGGAAACCCCTGATGGGATCGGTATGACGGCGTTTCGAACCGGCCAGTGGGAACTGCTTCCTGATAATGATGCCGACCGCTATGAACTGATTAATTCGGAGCAGTTTGATGCTTCGCTGCCTCCGACCGATCAGTATTACCTGCAGTGCACCCGCGGGATCAATCTCAGTGCCGGCAAGACAGTCCGCGTCGTTTATGCCATTGTGGCCGGCCAGGATGAGGCCGAGCTTTTTGCCAATGCCAACACCGCCCAGGTTCTGTATGACAACCATTTTGTCGGTCCGCAGCCTCCGGCCATGCCGACCCTGACGGCCCGCGTGAGCGATCATAAGGTCTATCTGAGTTGGAATGACACGTCTGAAATCGATATTGACCCGATGTCCGGTGTTGTCGATTTCAGCGGATATAAGCTCTACAAATCCACTAACCAGGGATATAGCTGGGGATTTGAAGACAGGTCATCCAACAATAGCTGTCTGGATATCGATTATCTGCCGCTGGCCGCTTATCAGGTGGAAAATCCCGGCGAGCCGATCGCGCACAGCTTTATCGACAGCGGTTTGACAAACGGCAAGGAATACTGGTACTGCCTGGTGGCCTATGACTCCGGAGACAGTTCGGTCCCGATTAGTTCCCTGCAGAACGGTTTTGGAAAACCGGGCAGTGATTTGAATGTGGTCAAAGTTGTACCGCGTTCCGATCCTGCCGGATTTTTCGATGCCTTCTCAAGCATAGATCATATATACCTGGGAACGGGCGACCCCTCCGCCGGCCTGGTTTACCCCATTATTTTCGATGAAAATCAGGTCGTTGGAGATGAATACAGCGTCATCTTCACGGAAGATGATGAAAGTACTTTATGGCATCTCATACGCGTGGACGGGACATCGGGAGATACCGTTTTTGCCCTGGCTGATCAAACGACTCAGGAAGGTGACCCCAATATATATGAAGTGGCTGAGGGGATTCGCCCCGTCGTTCGTAACGGCGATCGCATCCCGCGCGATTTTATCCAGACCGGCTTTGCCGTGGAAGGGGATACCACCCTGCATTTCGGATTCAATTACGGACCAATGGGTGACCTCTTCGGGTATCCTCGCGGATCAGACAAACATTTTAGGTCGACCTATGAGTTGCGTTTCACCGAAAGCGGCTCCGAAGGCTACTGGTTCTACGATGACGTCACCCCGGTGGCGCTGCCATTCGAAGTCTGGAATGTCACTTTCGGGTATCAGGTTCTCGCCGAAATTTACGATCAGGATTTTGATCAGGTATGGGAACCCGATGATAGAGACTATATCGTTATTGTCAATACACCTTATGACGGCAATCCGCATCCCGAGGCATTTCCCTATAACCATGCCTGGTTTTTCCGAATCGGCGATACCGATACGGATTATGCCGTCGGCGATATCATGACTGTCGAAGGGGCCCCGGTCAACGGCGCCGAAGATGTCTTTACTTTCAAGACCGATGGTGTCAGTACCAGTGCCGCACAGTCGGAGATGAGCCGTATCAAGGTCGTCCCCGATCCATACATCGGCCGCGCCGAGTGGGAAGTCAGTCGTTTCTACCGGAGACTGGAATTTGTCAATCTGCCGGAAATCTGTGTCATCAGGGTTTACACCCTGGGCGGAGATCTGGTTAAGACATTGCAGCATGACAGCAACGGTGGAACCGAGGCCTGGGACATGCAATCCGAGGACGGCCTGGGTATTGCTTCCGGTGTTTACCTTTACCATGTAGAGTCGCAATACGGCGATAAAACCGGCCGCTTTGCTGTGATTAAATAGGAGAAAACGCCATGAATAGAAAAATAGTAATATTTTTACTTACAGCTCTGTTGAGCACTACGGCGCTGGCCGGCGAATTCTCCAAGACCGGTACCGCCGGAGCTCAATTTCTGAAGATCGGTGTCGGCGCCAGATACAACGGGCTCGGTGAAGCCTGCGTCGCCACTGCCGATGACATCTATGCCATGTACTGGAATCCGGCCGGACTGACCAATGTCTCCGGAAATGAGATTGCCTTTACCTATGTCAATTATGTCACCGATGTCAGCCTGAATTATGTCGCTTATGCCAGAAATTTCAATGATATCGGGGTCTTCGGTCTGTCCGCGACCGTCCTTTCCATGGCCGACCAGGAAATCACCACGATCGATGAACCGGACGGCACCGGCCTGAACTACTCCGTATCGTCATATGCGCTGCAGCTCAGCTATGCCCGCCAGTTGACGGTTCAATTCTCGTTCGGAGTCAGCTTCAAGTATATCGATGAACGGATTTATCATGAGGATGCCCGAGGCTTCGCATTCGATTTCGGGACTCTCCTTTATACCGGATACAGGTCCCTGCGCCTGGCCATGAATATATCCAACATGGGACCCGATATGAAATTCGACGGTCCCGACCTGGATGTGGCCTATGACCCTGATCAGTCAAATCCCAATCAGGATCCATATGCCGGAAATCTGAATGTCGACCCGTATCACCTGCCCCTGACGTTCAGGGTGGGTATGGCTTACGATTTTGATTTCAGTAACGATTCCAAGCTGGTCATGTCATTCGAGGCCAAGCACCCTAATGATAATGAACAGCAGGGTTCGATCGGCGCCGAATACAATTATCAGGACAAGTATTTCCTGCGCGCCGGATATAAGCTGAATTACGAAGAGGAAAATATCGGGTTGGGCGGGGGATTCCGGACAAGTCTGACCGAATCCACCGGTCTCATTCTCGATTATGCCTGGGTCGATTATGGCCGTTTCGACTCGGTTCATCGCTTTTCAGCCAGTATCACATTTTAATTGACACATCTGCCTTTAAAGCCCGCCTCCGGCGGGCTTTTTTTTTGCTCGCTATGGACAACCGTTGGTATAAAATATATATTATGATACGGTTGGCTAAATCAATATTCCGGAGTTATACAAATGTCTTTAAAGCAAATATTAAAATCTGTTATAGCGGGGGCGGCGATTGTTTTCTGGACGGCGCAAGGGATTGCGGCGGACGAGACCAAAGCTCAGGAAATTATTTACTATTATCTGGATCTGCTTCGATCGGGCAATTTTGAATCCGCTGCAGGATTATGGGAGCCGTCCTGCCTGGAGCAGTCGAATCGCCTGGGTATTAAGTACGATGGAATCCCCATAAAGGCTGACTGTGTTTCTCCCTTTGTATATAATTATGAAAACATGAAAATATTTCTTCCCGATGGTATCGTCGCAAAGGCGGTTCTCGACAGCAATACCATCAGGTGGAAGCTGGAAGGCGCGCTTGACAGTGAAAAGATTACATATTATTACTATACAACTCTGATTGGCGATTATTATTGGATTATCCCGCCTCATTATTATTATTCAAAAGGATGGCCGGTCACCGAGTCAAAATACTTTCGATTCTTCATTAATCCCGATCGATTAAGCCACTATAATGAATTAATTGCCCGTTCGCTGGATGATATGGTCGAATCACTGGCAGCCGAATTAATAATGTCGGATGAAAAGTTGAATCTGCTGGCGGATAAGAAAATAGATTACTATTTATGCCTTGATGATCGCGAGGCGGAAAATTTATCCGGGATGAACAATAAAGAAGGATATGACCGTGGGTTTGATATTATAATTACCCGGTTCATACCCGATTTCCATAAAGTCGCTCTCCTGCTGCTGAATTACGAACTCCAGAATCCCCCTTTGTTTACTCTGCCCTTGATTCGGGAGGGGCTGGCCACCTGTTTTGTCGGGCAATGGCAACGAGCCCCGGAGGTTGTCTTTGATTTCGGCGATTATATTCTGAAATATGATATTGTCGAACTGGACTCGATTTTGACATATGATCAGTTTCTCGATAAGACCAGCGGTGATATTACCAACCCGGTGGGGGCGTGTCTGGCCAAATATATTTATTCGCAACTGGGCGAAGAACGTTTCTTTGATCTCTATCGGTCGCTGTCGGGAGATTATAAGACTGTCAGTAGTCTGTCATGCGATGATATCAAGCGAACAATCGAAATGGCGCTGAATCAGCCGTGGCCCGATATTAAATCCGGCTTTCTTGATTTCATGGAAAAACGCCGCTCCCGCCACGGTCTCATTTATCCCGGCGAAACCACCACGGAAAAAGTCCTCATAAACGACAGCGGCCTGGTCCTGTCGGTCTCGGATAAATGGCTGAAAATCGAATATCGGAACGAATCGGACAATAGAATGGAAATGAATCTTCTATTGGACAAAGAACCGCAACTGGCCGACAAAAAATCGATGCTGTTCGATGAACAATATAAAACGAATTATGGTTTTGAGGGATTCCGTTTTGGCATAAAATTCGATAAGAATGAAATCGGGCTTTATGATTATGCGGTCAATCAGATCAAAGCGAAATTCATCGATGACCCCGGTATCGAGTCGCCGTACTATGACAGCACGGAGAATAAAATCACCGCTTATTTTGATTTGGAACTGATTGGAGGGGCTTCCACCGATTTTTCATCCTACCGGATTTTGAAGTAAGATTATTGCGCTGACGTGGTATCGCGAAGCTCCAGAACAATTGAGTTCATTCTTTTGCGAATCACCGGCACTTCCGGCAGTCGGTCATTAGCCCCGACGAACCGTTCAAAATAATTCAGGGCAGCCTGCTTTTGACCGCGTTGATCGGCCAGCAGGCCTTTATACATCAGGGCATAAGGCTCGGTCGAGTCGATCGTCATGACGAGGTCGGTCAGGCTGTCGACTTCGGCGGGAAGATGTGCCCTGAAAGAATAGCCGGCCAGATCGATAAGGAGCATGGTCGAGCGCGGATCGATCTCGATCCCTTGTCCCAGGGCCTCAAAGCATTTGCGCTCCAGTCTCATTTCGCGGTACAATTCGGAAAGGAAATGGTAAAAATCAGGTCTGTAAGGGTCGAGCTTTATAGCGGCCTTAAGCTCTCTTTCGGCATCCCCATATCTTTTATAATGCTTGAGAAGATTTCCTATTTGCATACGATACTGGCCGACATAAGGATACCTTTCGACCAGGCGCAAGGCATATTCAAATGACTCGTCGAATCTCTCATGAGCATAAAGATCGTTGACCAACTGCGATTCAAGAGCCCCGGGAGCCTTGCTGATGGCTTTTTCCTTTAGAACGGCGGCCTCATTCTCGCCGATCGTAACATAATAATCACGGAAAGCATAAAGAGCGGCTTCCGTCTTGGTTTCATTGCATGTTATATAATTATCAAGATATTTTTCTGCCGCCGGCGGATGCAGATGTATGTACAATGAAGGCAGAATGATTAATAATGAGAGGGGCGCCAGAGTCATGATAGTATTGCCGTCCAGACGAAGCATCCCGCGACTCTTGATTATTGAAAATATCCCCCAGGCCAGCAAGCCGGTCAAGAGCAGACCGAACATCGGAAAGTCCCTGGCCATGCCAAGCCGGGGATCAAGAATAAGAAGATATAATAATTGAGAAATGGTCAGAAAGCCGAGCGTAATATAAATTCGTTCGCTCTTCAGATACTTGAAAGACATTATCAAAACAAAGATAAATATCAGGAAAACCGGAATTATCATATATGTCAGGTTGAAGATATCCATAAGATGATGGAAGCTGAACATCCAGTATCCAATATCGGGAAGTTTGGCCGAAAGAAATAGAATATGACTGGACAGGGGAAGATTGCCGATGGCCTTAAAATAGAGAATAATGACAGCCGCCAAAATAAAAACCGAGGCCGACAGTGAACCCAAAAAATTGCTGAATGATTTTCTTTTTATCAGATGCTTAAATGTCAAATAGAGGTTGGCCGGAATAAAAGTGATGATCTGAAAATTAAAAATCATACCGATTAGGGTCAAGGCCCAGATAAAATAAAGATATTTGCGCTGGCGCGTACCGCTTAAATGTGCATACAAATATATCAGAATTATCGCGACGGCAAGAAGAATGGGGTAATTTTCCACAAGGCCGAAAAAGAAAAACAATAAGCCCGAAAACAGCAGCAACAGCAGCGACAACAGCCGGTCATCATCGCCTTCAAAGATGCTTTCGGAAAATTTGAATGAAAAACTGATATAAACAAGTCCGGCAATAAATGATAATATTTGATAGGCCCACATGGCCGCGGCAATCTTAGTTGTTCCCGCCGCTTCCAATAATGAAAAAAGAAGATAAGCGAGATAGGTATCCCCGAATTCAAACCAGCGAAAAACGGGGATGGTCCGCTGAGTCAGATTGGCGACTCGTATATAACCGTTTCCGAAGAAATGGGCCTCATACTTGAACAGGAAAAAAAATGCCAGGGCAATGATAATTGCAGCCAGACGCCCGATGATTTTTCTGTCGCCCCAAAGATAACGAGCGGTCAGGGCCGAAATAAAATGTTCACGCGGCGCAAAAATAAAGAGCGCCGCCACCACCGCGGCTGCCGGGAACCAGATATAATATAACGGTTTCGGCAGGTAGTTAAGGGCATTGAATCCCCAGTTGAAGCGTGTTAAAAGCGGCCCGAGGACAGGTCCTAACAAAATGATAAAAGCCAGAATTATAACGGTCAGATTCAGAGGATTTGAAAAGGCCTCTCGATTGAGTGAAAAAAGCTTTTTTCTCTCGCTCATTTATATCTCCTGGCGTCCTTCAATGGCGCGGGAAATAGTCATCCCATCGGCATATTCAAGGTCACTTCCGACCGGCAGTCCCCGCGCGATCCTGGTTATTTTTACACCCATCGGACGGATCAGTTTCGCCAGATAAAGAGCGGTCGCCTCGCCCTCCACATTGGGATTGGTCGCAATGATCAATTCTTTGGTATCATCGCCGAGTCTTGACAGCAGTTCCTTGATTTTCAGATCATCCGGCCCGATTCCATCGAGAGGGGAGATGCGCCCGCCGAGAATGTGATACAGGCCCCTGAATCCTTCGGCTTTTTCCAGAGCGGCCAAATCGGAAGCCTGCTCGACCACACAGATAATTTCGCGGCTGCGTTCGGGATCATTACAGATATAGCATGGATCCTGCTCGGAAATATTGAAGCATATCGAACAGAAGCCGACCTTCTCCTTAACCAGCTGGATAGCTTCGGCCAGCTCATTCGCTTCCTCTTTGGATATTTTCAGGATATGAAAAGCCAGCCGGCCGGCCGACTTCCGGCCGATCCCGGGAAGCCGGGCCAGAAGGTTGATAAGCTTTTCAACCGATTCAGCAGATTTAAACATAACCGAATCAGAACGGCAAATTCATTCCGGGAAGATTCAAACCGCCGGTCAGAGAGGACATCCGCTCCGCCTGCAATTCCTGGGCTTTCTGGCGGGCCTGATTGACTGCGGCAACAATCAAATCCTGAAGCATTTCGACATCTTTCGGATCTACCACTTCCGGATCGATTTTAATTTCCAGCAGATCCTGCTTGCCATTGACCACGGCCGTAACCATTCCGCCGCCGGCGGTTCCATCCACCTGCGTCTCCGCCAGTTCCGCCTGAATCTGTTCCATCTGGGCCTGCATCTTCTGAATCTGCTTCATCATATTGCCAAGATCGCCTTTATTCATATCTCATAACTCCTTATTTTAATCTTCAACTTTTTTTCGACCCACCACTTCACCATCGAAACGTTCAACAATATTACGAAGTCTGTCATCTTCAGCAAGCAACTTTTCCGTGTCGAGCTTTTCCGGCTGTGGTGATGCTTTCGGGGCAATATTATTCTTTTTATTTAAATCAACTTCGAATTTCACTTTAAGATTGGTTTTGAAAAAATCTCTTAAACTTTCCGAAATAATCGACATATAATGCGGCTTTTCCACGACCTGTTTGGAGGTTCCACCGGCATTATAAAAAACGGCGGTAATAACATTATCCCTGACTTCCCTTATTTCCGCCATGGCCAGGAGCGCGGCGAGCATGGGGTTGCTGCGCTTGAGACTCTCGATATAATTCGGCCAACTGTTTTGCACCATCGGCAGATTTATCGCCCTGACCTCACCCGGAATTGAGATCGGATCCGGCGGAGGCGCCGGCTCAGGCGAATTTTCCGGCGTGGGATGCACCGGCGCAGGTTTGGATGTGGCCGGAGTTCCAAAAAGGTCGGACTCAATTTCCGACTCGTCCTCGATTCCCTCGCTCTCGGACAGATGGGCCAGAATATCTTCGAACAGAACCGTCGATTCCATCGTGGCCAGCTTTAAGGTATTGGTCTCAAGTAACAAACGCGGATCGATGCCGCTCTTGAGGTCAATTGTCATGTCCGTAATAATTTTTATCATGCGAAGCAAATCACCTGATGTGAAATAGTCGACCTGCTTCTGAAATGATTCCATTTCCGATTCCGACAATTCCAGCAGTTTCTCCGGTTCACGGGCATTTTGCAGAATGAGTAGATGTCTGAAATGATCGGCCAAACCCTGGCAAAATTCGGGAATCTCGATTCCCGAATCGACCAGCTTCTTGATCATTTCGAGCGCCAACGAGGCATCTTTGGCCGCAATCGCGGCAATATAATCGAAATAAAATTGCCTGTCGATCAGGCCCAGCGCTTCGATGACACTCTGTGCCGTGATTTTTTCCCCGGCATAGGCCGACATCTGATCCAGCAGCGACATCCCGTCACGCACCGAGCCATCCGCCTTGCGCGCAACCATGAACAGGGCCCCGTCATCGATTTCGATCTTCTCGGACTCGGCTATTTTTTTGAGATGCTCGCTCAGGTTGCCGACCGAAACGCGATGGAAATCATATCTCTGGGTTCGGGAACGGATGGTTTCGGGCACCTTAAAAGGCTCGGTGGTGGCAAAGATAAAAACCACGTGCGGCGGTGGTTCTTCGAGCGTCTTCAACAGGGCATCGAAAGCCGACCCGGACAGCCGATGAACCTCATCAATTATATAAATTCTCTTTTTCCCGGAAGTCGGCAGATAGCGGACATTTTCCCGCAGGGTGCGGATATCATCGACCCCGGTATTGGAAGCGGCGTCGATTTCGAGCACATCAAGCGATGAACTGGCGATTATTTCCTTGCAGGAGGGGCACTTGCCGCAGGGCGTCGGTGTCGGGCCGTCGATACAATTCAAAGCCTTGGCCAGAATCCGGGCGGTCGTCGTCTTGCCGGTGCCGCGCGGCCCGGTGAATAGATACCCGGATGAAACCCGCCCCGATTTGAGGGCGTTTTTCAGGGTTCGGGTGACATGCTCCTGGGCGACGATTTCGTCGAATTGCTGCGGCCTGTATTTTCTTGCCAGAACCTGATATGACATCGGAATTTCTTTGTTTTACTATTTTGGTGTGCACCCACCGTTGTCCCTCCGCCCGAAGGTTTCCAAGGCAGCCGGCTCCGACCAGGCTGCCCCGCAACACATACCGATCATCGCCTACCGTTGCTACCTTCCGGTCCTGGCGGGGTTCGGCGCGTCCGTATTGTACAGGACCCGGCCATCATCACTGCTTACCTTTTCCGCGCTACTGACGGGACAGGCCGCAGGTGGGGATTCAATCCCGGTATAGCGGATTCCGGGTAACAGGGCACCGCTAACTCCCCATCTAGCACACCGAAATCCCTTATATATTTTATTGGACCAGAGCGGGATCGAACCGCCGACCCCCACGTTGCGAACGTGGTGCTCTCCCAGCTGAGCTACTGGCCCAATTCAATTGCCAATCCATTCCGAATATATAAGCCATTCGGTCTGTCTTAGAGCCCTTTAATAAACACAAAATATCCGGAAAATCAAGTGCTTTTGGCAAGTTTAACCGGTAATGTGAAATCCATGGGTGATTCGGCGACCTGCGGAGACACCGCCCTTTATCTTACGCCGCATCAGGTTGAAAAAGTGATTTTTCCTGCCTGCACAGCTTCTTGACAGGAATAGTCTCTTCCTCTATATTGATCTATCTTAGTAATATAATTTTTCTTTTGTCAAAGATGTCTTTAACGAAGTCGGCCAGCTTAATTGTGAGGGATTGCTTGTTGTAAGGAATCCAAAGCCTATAGACTTTCAAGGGTGGGGATTATGAAATATTTAAAACCTGTTTTTATATGCCTGATATTATTATCGGCCTCCGGCCAGAGCCTGTTTGGACAATCCAAAGTCGGCACGGCCGGCATGCGATTTCTTAACATCTATAATTCGGCCCGGGCCAATGGCATGGGCGGCTGCTGGGCGAATATTACCGATGAGCAGTCCGCCATGATGAATCCCGGCGCAGCCGGCATTTTTTACCTCAACAAACAAATCGCCGTTTCACTTCCCAATAGCATTAAATTCTATCCCGACATCATTGACGATTTCAGATTGAAATCGTTTTTGGCGGGTCTTAGAGTTCCCGCTGAAATTCACTGTTCCAACAACAAATTCATCGGTGCGTTGACTTATTTTCAGCAGACCCTCAACACCAGTGTCATATTGAGAACCGACTATGGTTATCCAATCGGGGATACATCACAGGAGTTTTCATATTTCCGGGCCAGTGATGTTGTTCGAGGCATTACCGCGAGTATCGGGTTTGGATCAAGGTGTTTCAAGCTTGGAATTGGAATCTCAGGGAAATATGTCAAAGAAAAACTTGATATGGAAATTGCCGACGGCCATGCTTATGATCTGGGACTTCTGGCGGAAATCTCTCTTTCGCAATTGGCGGCCCGCGAGAGCAGTGTAAACGATGCGGCCAAAATACAGGATGATTTGACCTTTTCTTTTGCTTTCGTTCATGCCAATGAAGGGCAGGATATGGGGTTTGGCTCCGAAAAAAATCCGCTGCCAACATCCACAACACTTGGATTCTCTCTCATATATTCACTGGCCCGCCATCAACACCAGCTATTGTCACTCCGGCCCGCCTTTCAAATGAGACATCTTGAGAGCCTGTGGACAAGGAGGCTCGGTCTCGAAACCGGTCTATCCGGCGTGATATTTCTCAGGGCCGGCAAAATTGAAGATATCGATGATCTCAGCTGGGGATTTGGTCTTTCCATAATGGAAGCATTGCGCCGGTTGAATATACTGCATCGCAATCCTAACCCGGACAGTTCTTTCCTGAATGATATAAAAAATGAGCTTGACATTTCATTCGATTTTGCCCGTTCCGATGACTATAAATCATCAAATACCAATTACTGGCAGATAAATTTATCGTTTTAGACAACTATTAAATTATTAAGCTTATGCGCCTGCAGATATTATATATTCCTTGACAGATAATGGCGTCAATCGTCATTATGGTATAAAAATATGTCAAAGCTGGGCCTTTTTATAAGGCGAGGAGCAAATTTGTCAAAGGGAATTAATATGAACCAGAAGGTATTTTTTTTGGGCGGCCTTATTTTGATAATAATTTTCGCGATTTTTATCGGCTGTTCCGATGATCAAAACGCCAGCCCGCTTGATCTCAACGAGGCCACTCAGAAAGTCCTATCCGATATTCTCCACAATGACCTGGACAGCCTGGCCTTTTACAGATACCCCGACAGGCTTCCCTCCGGAGCCGAAGTTGGATATTATCAGGATCCGCAGCCGACCGAACCATATAAAGCGTCCGAACCAAGCTGGTTCTTCTTTATCGATGATGCTCCCGGTATGCGCTGGGCCCACCCGTGCCGCTATATTTTTGTTCCGGCCAGCGGCTCCAAAATCAGCGTCATAAATGAACAGTGGCCCCCCGATATTTATGATGCCCTGAATTTGTATTATGATCTGGATACCGCCATACAGACTGTTATATCGGATATATTATTCGACAGCCTGGCCCTGAAGGACCTTTATTATGCGCCTAATATATTGGCTCCCGGAACTAAAATAGTCAGACCGTCGGGGGGGCAAATTATACTGGAAAAATACAGTTGGTTTATTTTTATCGATGATTTGCCGGGCGCCTTTTATGCACATCCCTGCCGTTATGTCCTGCTTGAATTATGGGGAGGCAAAATATCCATATATGACGAACAATGGCCGCCCGACCTGGCCCTTGAATTGTACGTCAGCCCGTAAAATGGGCAGGTGAAATTTAATATTTGAATTCTCGTATTATTCATAAATTAAAAAAGCCCCGAAAGGTTGTTTCCACGGGGCTTTTGCTGTTATTGCTAGAGGCGAACGAAGCCCTCTATTCGAGAACTTCTCGGGCTCTACACTTAAACATGGCACATTATTTGCCCGATGTCAATCAATTTTGTTATATTTTTTTGATTAAAATTTCATCGAAATTTGAGGTTTGACAGTAGTATAATGAGAAAGTATATTATTAGTCTAAATCAGTTTTGAATTTGACTGGAAGGAAAGGAAAGAGCGCACATGAAGTATTTTGTCATCTTGCTGCTGTCCATGACCCTGGTATTTTCCATGGTGTCGGCAGGAGAGGAGCAGTCGAAAGACACGAAGGGGGATAAGATAGTGGAAAAAAGCGAATATACCAAGAGAAATGCGGATAATCCGGAAGTTGCCATCGAGACCGATTTCGGAACCATGAAACTGGAGCTTTTCCGTGATGTCGCCCCGATTCATGTCGATTCCATGCTTGCCCGCATTCGTGAAGGCTTCTATGACGGCCTTATCTTCCACAGAGTTATAGACGGCTTTATGATTCAGGGCGGCGATCCGAAAGGAAACGGCACCGGCGGCCCGGGATATTCCCTTCCCGCTGAATTCAGCAAGCTCAAACATATTGAAGGTACATTATCTATGGCCCGCAGCCAGAATCCCAATTCGGCCGGATCACAGTTCTTTATCTGCCTGGCTCCGGCTCAGTATCTGGATGGCCAATATACCATCTTTGGACATCTTATGGATGGCTATGATACCCTTCACAAAATTGGAAAGGTCCAGACCGGCGCTCAGGATAGACCGCTCAAGGATGTCTTTATGAGAAAAGTAACTATTCTCAAAGATGTCACAAAAGAGGCCGGTGAGTAATCTCGATTTCAGAGGGATAGAAATTTTTGATTGGAACACGGGGCCTTTGGCCCCGTTTATTTAAATAGATGAAAAAACGATTGGTCATACTTGGTTCGTCCGGCTCGATCGGCAAATCGGCCCTCGATGTGGTTGAGAAAAACATTGACCGAATCGAAGTTGTCGGCCTATCGGTCCATTCGAATATCGATTTACTTCGGGATCAAATTGCCAGATTCAAGCCGAAATATGTGGCCGTCACCGACCCGGATGCTTATCGACAATTTCGAAATTCCTCCCAAGCGGATGATATCAGGCTATTTAAGGCCGAAACCGGGGTCGAGGAACTGGCCGGGCTCGAGGAGGCCGACATTGTCCTCAATGCCGTGGTCGGCGCCGCCGGGCTGACGGCCTCGCTGAAAACGGTCTTGGCCGGCAAAAGACTGGCCCTGGCCAACAAAGAATCGATGGTCATCGGCGGACCCCTAATAAATGAGGCTGCCGCCCGCACCGGGGCCGAAATTATTCCGGTTGATTCCGAACATTCGGCCATCTGGCAGGCCCTATTTGCGGGTCAAAAACGGGAAATCAAAAAAATTATTCTAACCGGTTCCGGCGGACCTTTCCGCGATGTTCCGCTCTCCGAGTTCGATAAAATTACCAGGGAGCAGGCCCTGAGCCACCCGACCTGGAAAATGGGTCCGAAAATAACAATTGATTCAGCCACCATGATGAATAAAGGTCTGGAAATACTTGAGGCGATGCATCTGTTCCAGGTTCCGATCGATAAAATTGATGTCGTTATTCACCCCCAGTCGGTGATTCATTCCATGGTCGAGTTTATTGATTCCTCGATAATCGCCCAGCTTTCCAGCCCCGATATGAGGCTGCCGATTGCCTATGCCTTATTTTTTCCTGAACGAGTTGCCGGTAATAATGGTTATATAGACTTGACGGAAGTGGGAAAGTTGAATTTTTATAAACCGGATTATGAAAAGTTTATTTTACTTAAACTGGCCTTTAAGGTCGCCCGTTCGGGGGGAACGACTGCGGCCGTTTATAATGCGGCCAATGAAGTGGCTGTGGCGGCCTTTTTAAAGGAGACTATTGAATTTCGGGCTATTCCCGATATAATAATAAATACGGTCGAAAAACATAAGCCTGCCGAAAAGCCGAATCTTGAGGATATTTTTGAGGCGGATCGCTGGGCCCGCAAAGTTGCTTTAGAAATAATGAGGTGATGTTTTGATTACAGCATTGGCGACAATTTTTGTTTTGGGTGTTTTGATATTTTTCCATGAATTAGGACATTTCCTGGTCGCCAAAAAATCAGGGATCAGGGTCGATAAATTTTCGCTCGGTTTTCCCCCGACGATATTGTCAAGAAAATGGGGCGAAACCGAATATGCCATCGGCGCCATACCGCTTGGCGGCTATGTCAAAATGGCCGGAGAAAATCCCGATGAAGAAGCCAGCGGCGAACCGTGGGAATTTATGTCAAAACCGGTCTGGAAAAGGTTTCTGGTTATATTCGCCGGGCCGTTCATGAATTTCGCCCTGGCCGTTTTGGTCCTGGCCGGCGTTTATTCGATCCGCGGCGAAGCGGTCGATAATGCCGTTATCGTCAGGGGAGTCGATGAAACCGGTCCGGCGGCCATGGCCGGCATTCTGCCGGGTGACAGGATTGTCGAGATCGACGGCGTCGCCATAAATTCGTTCCGCCATATGGCCGATTCGATTATCTACCCCAAAATTGAGCAGCCGGTAACGGTCACCTGGGAACGGGACGGACAGCTTTATACAAAGACCATGACCACCATAAAAAGCTGGGCGCAAAACGCTTCCGGTGACTCGGTTCAGATTGGGCTGATCGGTATCAATCCCAAGGTCATTTACTCACGTATGAATATCGTTTCGGCTTTTGGTGAAGGTTTCAGTCAATCGATATTTTATGTCAAAATGGTGTTTGGCTTTGTCTATGATCTTATTACCAGAAGGGTCGATCCCTCCGGAATCGGAGGCCCGATATTTATCAGCCAGCTGGCCGGACAGACGGCCCGATCCGGATTTGACGTACTGCTTGAATTTATGGCACTCCTCTCGGTTAATCTTGCGGTTCTGAATATATTGCCGATTCCGGTTCTTGACGGTGGTCATATGCTTTTTCTGATCGTGGAAAAACTAAAGGGAAAACCGCTCTCAATCAAGGCGCGCCTGGTTGCCCAGCAGGTCGGCCTGGCCTTTATGCTGATACTGATTGTTTTTGTAACTTTTAATGATATATTCCGTTTACGTTAAGTGTATAAAAATAAAGCGAGAGGTATAAATGTCCAAGAGCGCTTTTGACATAATTTGGGAAAATGTTAAATCATTACTGATAGCCGTCGTTCTTGCGGTAATTATAAAGACGTCGATAGTCGAAGCCTACAAGATTCCTTCGGCTTCCATGGAGGATACTCTTCTTGTCGGTGACTTTCTGATCGCCAATAAATTCAAATATGGCGCCAGGATGCCGATTGTCAACTGGCAGTTACCGGCTTTCAGGGATCCGCAGCCCGGCGATATCGTCATTTTTAAATGGCCCGGCGACGGTGTTACCAATTATATCAAGCGCTGTGTCGCAGTCGGAGGGCAGACGGTCGAGGTCAGAGATAAGGTATTATATGTAGATGGAGTGGTTTTCCCAAATCCAACTCATTCCAAATTTACCAAACCAATGATCTCAAGACCCCCCAACGGCGACAATACCAGGGATAATTACGGGCCGGTTGTGGTCCCCAGGGATTGTTTTTTTATGATGGGGGACAATCGTGACAATTCTTATGACTCCCGTTTCTGGGGTGTTGTTCACAGGGATCTAATTCTGGGCCAGGCCATGTTCATTCACTGGTCCTGGAAACCGGATGAAAAATCACCCGAGGTTTCCGTGACCGATCCCTTGTCGGTCCCAAGATTATTTTTATATAATGTCGTTCATTTCCCGGAACGTGTCAGATGGAGCCGTCTCTTGGACATAATTCATTAAAATAAATATTGAGTAATATATAAAAGGGCGGGAATGATTCCCGCCCTTTTATAAGACACATCACACAATTATGTTGTCGCAGCGACTCGTTTTCTTGTCAATATCCATACCGCCGACGCAATCAGCAGGATTAGTAGGACAATAATTCCATAAGGTGTCAACGAGGATACAGGCGCCGGGACATTGACATATATCCATAGCGTATCCGTATATGTCGGCTGCCCTTGTTTTTTCACAAGAAACATCCAGCGACCCCTGTCTTCAGGACTAAAAATATACTGTTTTGAATTGCCCGGGGCTGTGGTCGTCAGGACATCCCCCCCTCCAGCGGTTTTTTGCGTGCGTCCTGCCGGCCATTTATCATTAAGCAACTCGACCGAATAAGTATTTTGATTAGCGAATACCACGTCATCAGTCATGCCAGTTGGTATGGCAAGGTGCACCCAGGGTTTATTGAAAACCGGGTTGCCGCTATTATCAATTATCTGGACGGATTCACCCTTATCCTGGCTGAAAGCCGGGGACGCGGCAAGCAAAATCAGAAACAACAAAGCGACAAAGTATTTTGAAAATCTTAACATGTTCACTCCTGTATGCTTAGCTAAATTATTATTTGAAAATTTCATTACAACTCCATAAATAAATATAGGGGGGAGCTCGGCTTTCACTAATGGAATACCTACAAAAGGCAAACCGCCCGGCCAAATAGAAAAGGTTCCAGTGTTTTTCACTTTCTTTGCTATAATACCGCCGGGCAGTTGCCGACGAGAATATTTTATCTATCAGAATTGCAAGAATTGCATTTATCATTACGATTACCGCAGAGGCGGCAAGTATGCCCGTAACAATGATGAACTTATCTATTAATGGAGATGTTACATTGTGCCCCAGAAGTAACCCATCTTTGACACCAGAAAAGTACAAGGCTGACTCCATAGCAGTCCAAAATAAGGCAAGCAAAGCGGCATTTCTTCCCCACTTCTGCCATATTTTGCCGGCCAGCCATCCGAATCCAGTTAGTAATCCAATACCGAGAATCAAATGAGCAATAGCCTTGAAGCTGAGCGACAATATTGGCTCACTGATAAACATAATAAAAAGCGTCGAGCCAAATAGAAAACCGGTTTTCGCTCCTTCTTTGGAATCTGTCGTTGATACGCGATATAAGAAAGGAGCCAGGGCAAAAAAACAAAAGTACCAACAGTCCTGATAACTAATAGATAGACATAAGAGAATAGTGGAGGAACCTGCATATAAATAAGATTCCGCCCATCTTCGAATTATAGAAGCCGCAGATCTTTTTCCACTCTTCATGGCAGACAAATATGACTGTTTATTCATCACAGTGGTGTGAATCTGGTCTACAGTATTTTTTCGAGTTCAGATGCAACTTTTGGCAGCTGGAGTAATCAATTGGTGTCAGACAACCTGCCAAATTTGTACAGCCGACTTTTTGGCTATAAGGCCATCCTTCTAGATGTGAAAATGCTATTAACTGTGAAAAACTGGAACCTGGTTATAAAATATCAAATGAGGATTAGTCTGTCAAGTTATTATTATAAAATTTAGAAATTATGATTCCCGGTTGAATATAATAGTGATAAATATTGTACTCTGAAAATCGTCATAAAATTAAATCGGGTAGCTATATAGAAGGGCGGGAATGGTTCCCGCCCTTTTTTTATAATCTGCAGAAAGGTTATCGTCTTGACGCAATATGGGGAAATCTATTGGTAAAGAACCCGGAGCCGACGAAAAGGATCCAGGACCTCACACAATTGCTTTTCTTCAGTTTCCGGGTCTTTACCATTAAGAAAGGCCTTTTCGATAATTATGATCATCGAGAAAATCGTAAAACCGCCTGCAATAATATTTCCGATGAAAGACTGATCTATATTCCGGACATTTATTAAAATACCGGTCTTACATTCGATTCCGGCGGCATCGGTTCAATTCCAATCCGCAGGATGGCGGATTTACTGAGATTCACGTTGAATATCGTAAATCTTTATAAACAAAAAATGCCGTTAACTCGAAAAGATATTTAAAGAAAATCCTGGATCCCAGTTAACAAAATGATAAGAAAATAAGACTCTTTTGTCAAGGAAGAATTGATCCGCCGGGCCATAATGGCCGTGGCGGGGAGTTCTTTTCCTAATTGTATAAATTTCAGTATCTTAACCTAATGTCGCCGCCCGTCGGCGATAAGTTCCCCAGGCAAGAACAATAATAATCAGCCATAAGGCTATAAAGGCGTATGAACTTAGCGACGGAACCGGACGGCCTTGGTTAACAGTAATGGAGGCGGTCATGGAAGGGTGAATATTGCAATGATAAGGAAATTCGCCGGCCGTGTCAAAAGTATAGGAAAATGACTGCCCGGTTGACAACGTGCCCGAATCCCAGGCAGCATTATCGGATGTGGTCGTATGCGGCAGGGAATGGTTGTTGGTCCAGCGTACGGTCGTTCCGGTATTTATGGTCAGTGCGGCCGGATTGAAATTCAAACCGGGAATATTGACGTCAACCGTGTCCGCCTTTACCAAACCTGCGCCCGATGACATGACCGCTGCCAGCAGGCTCATAAGCAAAATATTTTTCATTCTCAGTAAAACGGTCATTGGTCCTCCAATAATAATACTTTATTTAAAGACTGATTTCAATCTCTTTTAGTGGACTTAAATGACCCACGTAGTTAGATTAAATCGGTAATTATAATACGATATTAATGAATAATTGGACAGAAAATTATTGGCGGCCGCTTCTGAATCGGCTGATTGCGGTTAAATTCCTTCTAAGGCCCGCCAGTCCAGGGCGATAGATCGGGCTGGATTTGAACTTCTCATTAAATTGACTTTCCGATAATTCCATCACTTTGCCGGTCTCCACCAATCCTATATTCCCGATTCGTGAAAATGTCCCTTCCTTATGCGGCTTCTGAAACCGGTTAAAAGGACAGACCGAAATGCAGATATCACAGCCAAAGACCCAGTCCTGCATGTCAGCGGATATATCATCAGGGATATGATCCGATTTGGCCTCGATTGTCCAGTAACTGATACATTTCGTGGCATTGACAGTATAAAGCCTCTCAATGGCCCCGGTCGGGCAAGCATCGATACAGGCGGTACATTTGCCGCAGTGATCATTATGTATCTTTTCGTAAGTATCCACTTCGGCGTCAATGACAAGGCTGCCTATAACGAGCCAGTTGCCGAAATCCTTCGAGACAAGATTGCTGTGCTTTCCCTGCCAGCCAAGGCCCGCTTCCTGAGCCCAGTATTTATCCATAAAGGGGGCCGTGTCGACACAAATTCGGGCCTTGAGATCGGGGACATTTTTTTTCAAGGCCGCCCTGAGACGGCGGAGAATCCGCCGGAGGACATCATGATAATCCAATCCCCAGGCGTACCGGGCTACTTTATAAGGCATTTTCATTGATTCAATATCCGCGGGTGAAGGATAGTAGTTGAAACCAGTGACAATAACGGAACGGGCGCCGGGAAGAAGTAAACCCGGATCGAAACGCTGCTCTGCGTATTTCGACAAATAAGTCATATCCCCGGCACAGCCGTCATCAAGCCATTTTAAATAGCGGTGGGTTTGCTTTACCGGCAAAGCCCGGGCTATGCCGACAACATCAGCTCCAAGCTGCAGAGCCAATGCCTTGACTGCTTCTGATTTCAATAATCTCTCATCATTCATGCTAACACTATTATAGCAATATTAAATATATAAGCAAGCTTGACCGAGCATGAATCAGGCGATGGATGCAATTTCAGTCACTTAAATTTTCGATTCAATGTCGATTATACGAAGCTATTGTACTGTAATAATATCACATTAGTGGAAATTATCCGGCCTGTTTAAAAATTACGCACTGTCCAATATTTGGACGATTTCGAAGTGTCGATTTTGACCAGTAATTTTTTCGGTGCTTCATATCTCAAAGCGGCTCCGGCAATTAAGAATAGGGCTCGCCCGGGCATACAATTTGTAATACTCCATATTTCGACTACATACGTTTAGGGCAAGTTGAAGCGAATATATTATGAAGGGGTTAATTGTGATCAAATCTAATGGATTATTGCGGCTAATTATGGCCGCGTTTATTTTCAGCATAAGCCTTGGATTTGCCGGACCCGTTATGGCCGCCCAGGAGCCGCTTACTGCTCCGGCTGCGACACCCAATTCGGTCACATTAAACTGGACCGCGCCGGGTGATGACGGCACTAATGGGACCGCCGCACAGTATGACATCCGTTATTCCCTGAGTACTATTACCGATGCCAACTGGAACAGTGTTACTCAGGTTGCCGGAGAACCGACTCCTCAATCGGCCGGTACAACGGAAACTTTTGATGTCACCGGGCTGACGCCGGGGACAACGTATTATTTTGCCATCAAAGCCGCCGATGAGGTCCCCAACTGGTCGACCATATCGAACGTTGTCACCAAGGCGACCGAGCCGGAAAATACTCCGCCGGCCGCAATTGCCAACCTTATCACGCTCAATCCGACCACCGGAAGCATCGCGCTTCGCTGGACCGCACCCGGTGATGACGGTACTATTGGGACCGCCGCGCAGTATGACATCAGGTATGCGACATCATCAAGCGTGGTCGCGGCCTGGGATGGAGCCATTCAGGTCAGCGGCGAGCCGTCGCCGCAGGCAGCCGGAACGGTGGAAAATTTCACCGTGACCGGTCTTAATCCCAATACCGCCTATTATTTTGCCGTCAAGACCGCCGACGAAGTACCGAACTGGTCGGGTATTTCCAATATTGCCAGCGGCACGACTTCGGCAATCCCGACTCCACCGCCGGCACCGCTTCTGGTCAGTCCGGCCAACGGCGCCGCCAACTTGAGCCTGCCGGTCTATGCTGACTGGTCGGATGTGACCGGCGCCGACCTCTATGAACTGCAGGTGGATAGCAATGTCTCATTTGGTTCATTGGTCTGCGACTCAAGCATGACCGCCTCCAATTGTAATGTGGCCGGTCTGCAGGGCGGCGATACATATTACTGGCGCGTTCGTGCGCATAATAGTGTCGGCTGGGGCGACTGGAGTACAGTGAGAAACTTCAGTGTCGAATGTCCCGTTCCGGGCGTGCCGGTTCTGGCGAGCCCGATCAACAATGCCGACAACTTGACGATGCCGGTCACCGTCAGCTGGTCGACGGTCAGCGGGGCGACCAATTATCATCTTTGGGTCGATGATGCCTCCAACTTTTCGAGCCCGCTCACGAACCAGACCATGTCGGGGACGACTTACATCGTAACCGGTCTTGACGACGGCGTTACGTACTACTGGCAGGTTCGCGCCGGCAATGACTGCGGCTGGAGCGCTTTCAGTACGGCGCGCAGTTTCACGACGCGCGACACGACCGTACCCGCGCCGGTGGCCAACCTGGGCGCGCAGGCAGGTACCAACAACGGCGAAATCAGGCTTACCTGGACCGCCAGTGGTGATGACGGCGGCACCGGGACCGCCGCGAATTATGATATCCGCTATTCCTTGACAGCCATCACGGCGCAAAACTGGAGCCAGGCGTCGCAAGCGGCCAATGAACCGACCCCGCAGGCGGCCGGTTCGGCTGAGAGCTTTACGATCGCCAATCTCAACCAGGCTCAGATGTACTACTTTGCGCTGCGCGTGATCGACGAGGACGGCAATACATCGAGTCTGTCCAATGTGGTCAGCGCCACCCCGGCCGACCTGACACCGCCGGCGCCGATTATGGATCTCAGCGCCGAGACCGGGCCGCTCAACGGCAATATCTCGCTGTCGTGGACGGCCCCCGGCGATGATAATAATAGCGGCATGGTCAGCGCTTACCTGATCAGGTATTCGACGCAAATGATCAACAGCACCAACTGGGATCTGGCGACTGTTTATGAAGAGTACGTTATCCCGCAACCGCCCGGCTCCGGCCAGGCGGTTGTGATGGAGGGGTTGAATGCGGGCGAGAGGTACTATGTCGGTATCAAGGCGTACGATGAATGCCTGAATTGCTCGAACCTTTCCAATGTCGTGGCTTGTGTTGCCGGCTTCGACATTGTTCTTGACATAGACGGTGAAGATGTGGAGCCGGTCGGACCCTCCCCCAATGCGGTTCTGCATTCTTCACATCCCACATTGGCCGTCACCAACATTTCCGCAACGACGGATAATGTCTATTATTTCGAGGTGGCGGCTGACTCGTTTTTTATGAATCTTGCCGCAATATCGCCTCCCATCGCTCAAATGGGGGGCGATATCTCTTCCTGGAAGGTCGACGGCGACCTCCAGGCCGATCGAACGTACTATTGGCGCGCCAAAGCCAACGACAACAGTTACTGTGTGACATCGGCGTTCATGGTGCAACCGTCGCCGCATGCCTACCCCAATCCGTTCAAGCTGTCCGAGACCGAAGAGGTCCGTTTTGCCGAAGTGCCCGACGGCGCCAACGTGGTGCTGATGTCGGTATCGGGTGCGACGGTCCGGCAGTGGAGCAATGTGAGCGAGGAGGATCTGAGCTGGGACGGCACCAATGAATCTGGCAGGGTGGTGGCTTCGGGGACATATCTCTGGTTTGTCGAAGGGACCGATCTGGGCGGCAAAATCGTGCTGATGAAATAAGATCTTCTCGGGGGCGATGAGTTATAATATTTAAAAATATCCATATTTCCAGCCATAAGAACCGTTGTCATTAGGTTCATGCCGAATTTAATCGACACGGGATTTCGTATATGATTGCGTAGCGAATTAACATCAAATTACTATCGTTTTTGCAGCGTTTTTGGCACAATTTGCCCCGTAAATAGCAGGCGTCCTATTAGTTACGGGGAATTGGGTTCGTTTTCCCATTTTTAAAGTTTCGACTTCATTTTGTTAGCGAAATTGGGCGCAATAGCGCCTTTTGGCCTTTGGTCTACCATATCACAACATTCTGCTTGATTAGTGGCTGGGATATGTAGGAATGACAAATGGTGCGGATGGTATATTTTGGACATTTCAGAATATTGTGATCGGTCGGTCCTCGGACCGACCGCGGCGGGTTTGAGAACCCGCCGATCACATTTCAGGAGTGTTGTGTCAGGGCAGTGCCCTGTCGCTACGGTGTTTATAACGGGATGGCAGATGCCCGTTATCGGAATAATAATTGGTGATATTGATGCATTTATGGGCGTACTCATAGCATGTTCCCTCTATAATACCCCCGCGCACGAATTAACAACAAAGTGGTGGTGAAATTGTACCGGTAAGGGCGTATTGTCGAAGATCCTGACAAAGGAAGGAATATACGCCCTGCTCTTGGCAAATTGGTTTCAAGGCGGGCGTATGCAATACGCCCCTACGGCAATATCTTATGTTAGCCGGCTTGATAGCAAGATAATTGTGACAGTATGACTGGTTAATGTCAAACTTCGCCGCTGGATGAAGTACCGGCGTTAGTATTCCCATCCCTTTTTTTTATTGCATCCACAGCACCTTGCGGCAGTTTGCCATACATCTCCTCCACGGCCTTCGGCTGTGATATCTGGTGCTCAACGATCAAATTGACCAATTCAAAAATCAGTGATACCGTCTTTGGATCCTCCTGTAATTGCATTTCGCCGGGGTGGACTGCATTATTCCCAGTCACGCGCACAATGTCAAGTGCCTTTTGTATTTGAATGGGTAGTCCTTTTTTCACAAGACTTGCAATGTCGGTGTTTATGTCTTTACCCAGCTCCCCAAGATGCCTGCAAAGTTTTTGTATGCATAAGCGAAGAAGCGCCGCTGCTCCGCGGGGTGAAGTCGCTGAAATGCTTCGTGCTTCAATATAGTCTGCTTGGATATCTTCTGGCATATCGGGGTTTGGCAAAGGAGCCGCAGATATGTCTTGTGGCCATATCATCATCCCATTAAACTTAAGCCAAATTGTAAATTTATCACAATGACTGCAAAATGCAATGTAAATATAAGTAGGTGAAAATTCACCTTTCGCACGATAGAGCTGTTGCCATTCAAAGTTTGAGAATACATCGCAATGCGGGCACGTAAATGCTCTCGATTCGAATGACGGAGCAACATATTTATTATACGCCATTATCTGATCTCCCATTTATTGCCAACAGAAAGCTGAAAGGGATATTGGAAATTTAGGTTGTCTTTTTTTCAGTATCGTGTTGGCTGTTCCTTTTTCCATCCAATTTATTGATAATTAGGCTATCCAATAATTCCAGTACAAGAGGCCCTTTATGAATAGCCCAAGTTGCAGCACTAGATGAAACCCCGGCGCCGTGTGCTGCTTTATTACCAAGTGCAATGAGATCAGCAAGGCCTGAGGCAGTATCTCTATCTATACGTTCGTGAGAGATCAACTCACGTAACATAGCGCTAGCTGAACGACGATCTGTTGAAATTCCTAGATCTAATGCGATTTGCGATAGCCGTTTCTCAATTTCTATGCGAAGGCCAACAAGTGCAAGATTGGGATCGGCTTTGGCAACCTCGCGAAGTAATTCAAGATTCTCTTCTCGTCTACCGGGAGGCAACTGTAAAGCAGCCCTTGCTGTCGTTCCCGATGTCACTTTCTCCGTAGCTGCTTTGACATCTTGAAGTTCGATTTTGAATCCACCTGGAAGCTCAACTGATCGTATTATAGCGGACAACCATGGAAGTATGGCAATTACGATTAAGACCACTGTAGTCATATCGATTTTTATATCTGGCCGAACAATGTGGACAATAATCAATAGAATGCTTAGAATTGATATCGAAAATTTTGTCTTCATACCAAATTTCTTTCTCAAAATGCTATCGCTATTACGCTAATTATAACCCTGAAGTTCAGGAGCCATTTACTCAAGAGCTTTCTTTTTGTGGATTCTTGCCGAGGTGTCAGTCGATGATGGATATATCCACTTTGAAAAAGATATGTAAATTTAAGGAAATGGCAAGGGGAAAGTTGGGGGGCGTTGGGTGTGGTGATGCGGCAGGTCACATCCCCCGATTATTATCGGGAGATAAGACCCGCCGCAACTTTGGAATGGGGGCAGACGAGGATTCGCCGCCCAAAGGACAAATTAGGATTCTTGCCATAGCAATCCAACCCACAGTCCGCCGGGGCGGATGGGGCACCCCGGCAGACGGGGACTCGCCGCGGCGGGATGCCCACAACAAAGGTGGTGTCGGGTGCCCTTCATTTCATTCAGGGTCTTTGACAGGGACCCGACACCACTTAAGGATGTCGAAACCCATTCGCCCCCGATGAAAACCGGGGTCTGCGGGGATTTCGAGCTACCCATGGCTTGTTGGGTGAGGGGCCGGAGTGGAGCTTCGGTGGCAAATTAGATTCGAACCCACAGTCCGCCGGGGCGGATGGGGCACCCGGCAAATTAGATTCGACTCAAGGACTCGGAAAGCCAACTTGCCTTGCCGGATGTTGTTATCTATAAGAGAGTTATGCTGTAATCAGGAGCCGGATGGCTTTATTTATGATATTTTGCGAAAGGCCGGTCGGGCGTATCATAAATATAGTCTCAATTTCGGAAATCCTATTGATTTCCAGGAAGGTCTGGCTTATTATAGCCCGGTTTCTTTGCCGGATAGATGAAAGGAAAAAGTGATCGAACGAAAAGAAAATCATGCTGACAGGTTAAGGCAGGTGCATTATGTTTAGAAAATTACTACCCAAGACGGGCAGTTTCTTTGAGTACTTCGAACAGCACAGCCGGCTGTCGAAGCAAGCCTGTGCCGAGCTCGATGCCCTGGCGGCCAATCCCGACAATCTTGAAAACCGCGTGGGGCATATTAAAGATATCGAGCATCAGGCGGATGATGTCACCCGCCATTGTATCGATGCGCTTCACAGCACCTTTATTACTCCGATCGATCGATCCGATATTCATCGTCTGATAAGCCGACTCGATGATATAATCGACACGGTCGATTCGATTGCGGCCCGAATGCTGATGTATCGGGTGACCACGATCCGCCCGGAAATGAAACTTCTTATCAAGACTTTAATTGAAGCCGTCGACGGAATCGACCACGCCATCAAGGGTCTGCCCGTGCTCAGGAAAAAGGGCGCCGAAATTCAGAAGTACTGCTATGATGTGTATGATGCCGAGTCGCGAGCCGATGCGATATTGAATTCGGCTTTGGTGCATCTTTTCGAAGACGAAAACGACCCGATCCATATTATCAAATGGAAGGATATCCTGGAGCGTCTGGAGCGGGCCACTGATCGCTGCCAGGAGGTGGCCCAGATTATATCCGGTATCGTCATCGAGGCTTCATAATTATGCCGCCCCTGATATATGTCATTATTGCGACGGTGGGAATTGCCCTCATTTTCGATTTAATAAACGGCTTTCATGACGCCGCCAATTCGATTGCCACGGTGGTTTCGACGCGAGTGTTAAGCCCGCAAATTGCCGTTCTCTGGGCGGCATTTTTCAACTTTGTCGCCATGTTCGTTTTTGCACCGCGGGTCGCCGATACGCTGGCCAAGATTGTTCGGATTGACGGTACCGATTCCGTTTATGTTTATGTTGTCTTTTGCGGGTTGCTGGGTGCGATCATCTGGGATCTTATTACCTGGTGGCTGGGTTTGCCGACATCTTCGTCACATGCCTTAATCGGCGGTGTTGCCGGCGCCGGTTTGACCTATCGCGGAATTGATGTCATCCGCTGGGACAATATCTGGAAGACGGTCAAATTTATACCATTGGCCCCGGTGATCGGGCTGGTTCTTGCTTTCGCCATGATGCTCGCCATCTTCTGGATTTTTCGTCGCTGGCGCCCGACCTCGGTCGACCGCCTATTCCGCAAAGGGCAGCTTATCTCCGCCGCCCTTTATTCGCTCGGGCATGGCGGCAATGATGCCCAGAAGACGATGGGAATCATCATGGCTCTGCTTATCGCCGGGGGGCTTATGAAGCCGGACACGCAACTTTCAATCATGCATTGGGATACCTTATGGATTATTCTCTCCTGCCATCTGGCCATGGCCATCGGGACGGCCTTCGGGGGTTGGCGGATCGTGAAAACCATGGGCATGAAAATTGCGAAACTTCGTCCGGTCGGCGGTTTCTGCGCGGAAACCTCGGGCGCGGCAACACTCTTTATGGCGACACATCTCGGCATTCCCGTTTCCACGACTCACACCATAACGGGCTCCATTATCGGAGTCGGGGCAACCTCAAGGCTGTCGGGAATAAAATGGGGAGTGGCCGGGCGTATTGTCTGGGCATGGCTTTTCACTATCCCGGTAGCGGCGCTTATATCTTCGGGATGCTTCCTTTTGCTGAAATATTTGCTGCCCGGATTTTGATGAAGGGCCTTGTCATCAACCTGTAATTCTGCCGGATTGCCGAAGATCAAAACAGCCTTATTTCCGTCCGGGTTCATCATCCGTTCCATGAAGGTTTTACCGATAGCATATTCCGGTTGACTTTTGGGGGTGAACTCATATATAATTGCAAGGCTTAAGACCGGAAATAATCATATTCTTATAGGGGTTGAAATGGCGGGACAAAATTTAGTTGAGAAAATAGCACAGAAACACGCGGTCGGGCTCGATGAGGGACATGTCGTCCGGGCGGGCGATTATCTTTCGATTCGGCCTGCCTATGTTATGACTCACGATAACAGTGGGGCGGTAATACCCAAATTCAAGGGAATCGGGGCGACCAAAATCGCCAACCCGCGGCAGGTGGTCTTCACGCTGGATCATGATATCCAGAACAAAACCGAAGAAAATCTGGCCAAGTACGGCAAAATCGAAGCCTTCGCGAAGTCGATGGGGGTTGATTTTTATCCGGCCGGGCGCGGTATCGGGCACCAGGTGATGTGCGAAGAGGGCTATGCCTGGCCCGGGACGCTGGCGGTGGCTTCGGACAGCCATTCCAACATGTACGGCGGGCTGGGGTGCCTGGGGACGCCGGTGGTGCGGACCGATGCGGCCGCTATCTGGGCGACCGGACGAACCTGGTGGCAAGTGCCGCCGGTGGCCAAAGTGGAACTGAAAGGGAAACTTCGCCCGGGCGTGACCGGCAAGGATGTCATAATCACCCTGTGCGGTTTTTTCAATAATGATGAGGTGCTCAATCACGCGGTCGAGTTCGGTGGTGAAGGGATCGCGGCGCTTTCGGTCGATCAGCGGCTGACAATTGCCAATATGACGACCGAGTGGGGGGCGCTGGCGGGTGTTTTCCCGATTGATGAGATCACGATTGCCTGGTTGAAAAAACGGGCCGAGGCGATAGTCAAGCGCGGGCCGGCGAAAGTGCCTTCGGATGCCGACGGCGGCGAGTTTCACCCGAGGATGAATCCGAAACGAATCCATGAGCTTGCGGCGAGTAAATTAAGAGCGGAAAATGATGCAGTTTATGCCAAAGAATTGACGCTCGATCTGGCCACGGTGCTTCCGCATGTGTCCGGGCCGAATACGGTCAAGGTTATGACCTCGGTGGCGGAGATGAGCAAGAAAGATGTCAAGATACACAAAGCTTATCTGGTGTCCTGCGTCAACAGCCGGGTTGAGGATATCGCCGAAGCGGCGGCGGTGGTAAAGGGTAAAAAGGTTGCTCCGGGGGTGGAGTTTTATATATCGGCGGCCTCAAACGAAGTTCAGGCCGAGGCCGAGAAGCGCGGCGACTGGCTGGCGCTTCTGGAAGCGGGCGCGATTGAGCTTCCGCCCGGATGCGGGCCATGTATCGGTCTGGGCAAGGGGACGCTGGGCGACAATGAGGTCGGCATATCGGCGACCAACCGGAATTTTAAGGGGCGGATGGGTTCGCGGTCGGCGGAAGCGTACCTGGCTTCGCCGGCGGTAGTGGCGGCTTCGGCTGTGGCTGGAAAGATTGAGGCCCCTCACGAATTCAAGCAGGCGCTGCCGAAGGGTGAGATACGGATTCTTCAGAAAAAAGCGGCGACGGTTGAGACGGTCCGGATTCTTGATGGCTTCCCGGCCGTGATCGAAGGGGAACTGATTTTCTGTCATCAGGATAATTTGAATACCGATGGCATTTATCCCGGCAAGTACACCTATATCGATGATTTCACGGCGGCGCAGCAGGCGGGAGTGGCGATGGAGAACTATGATCCCGAGTTCCAGAAGCTGGCGAAGAAAGGTGACATTCTGGTCGGCGGGTTCAATTTCGGGAGCGGCTCATCGCGCGAGCAGGCGGCGACAGCCCTTAAACACCGTGGTATTCGGCTGGTGCTGGCGGGATCATTTTCCGAGACGTACAAGCGCAATGCGCTTAACAACGGTTACCTGGTTATCGAAGCGCCGGAGCTGGTGCGCGATATGAAAGAAAAATTCGGCACGAAAAAATTGACGGTGCGAACCGGTATCAACGCCAGTATCGACTTCAAGCTGTCAACCCTCGATGCAGGCGGCAAGAGTTACCGGATCAGCCCGGTGGGGGCGGCGGCGCAGGAACTGATTCTGGTCGGCGGCCTGGAGAACTGGGTTACGGAGAGGCTTAAAGGTTAGCATAAATGAAGCAGAGGCGGGTTTGGCCCGCCTCTCTTTTTAAAATATATTCTATAAGGATAATTATTGGACCAGCCATCCAGACTTCTCAATAAAAATTATTTCCTGCTCTGGCAGGGGCAATTTGTCAGCCAGCTCGGCAGCCAGGTGCACAGCATCGCCATGATGTTCTGGATCAAGCATGCCACCGGCTCGGCCACGCTGATGGGGACCATCATGATGCTGTCGATGCTTCCCGGCATAATTCTCGGGCCGTTCGGCGGAACCTTCGCTGATAATTTCTCCCGCAAAAAAATTATCGTTATCAGTGATATACTTTCCGGTATAGCTGTTCTGGCGCTGGCCGGAATTCTCTTTTATTCGCCGGATAATGTTTCGCTGGCAATTGTCTGGCTTTTTGTGATCGGGATCGGCATGGGGATAGTCAGCGCCTTTTTCAGACCGGCCATTTCGGCGGCCATACCTGATCTGGTGCCGCGCGATAAAATTGCGGCGGCCAATTCGATGAACCAATCATCATTTCAGATATCGTCACTTATGGGACAGGGAGCCGGCGGCGTTCTTTTCCGGGTACTGGGGGCGCCGGTGCTTTTCCTGATCGATGGTATCACGTATCTGTTCTCGGCCGTCAGTGAGATGTTTATCACGATACCGCAGACAATACCGGAAAGAGCACCCGGCTTCAAGCCGATTATGAAGAAGTTTCTGACCGATACCGGAATCGGGTTCAAGTATGTCTGGAACAACAAGGGGATGCGGGCGGTTTTTTTCACGGCGACGCTGCTGAATTTCCTGATATCGCCGATTGCGGTTCTTCTGCCGTTTTATATCGAGGATCACCTGCATCTGACACCCGACTGGTTCGGTTTTTTGATCGCCGCCAATGGCGTCGGGGCGCTGATCGGATATACCGCCGCCGGGACAATCAAAGTCTCGGGGAAGGTCAGGAGCTTTGTATTGATTTCGTTTTTGAGCCTGGTGGGTGTCGATCTGGCGCTTCTGGGGTGGTCCGAATCGGGGCCGCTGTCGGTGGCGCTGATGCTGTTTTTCGGGATACTGGCCGGGGCGATCAATATCAATATCGTGACGGTCCTGCAACTAACCACCCCGAGCGAAATCCGCGGGCGGGTGTTCGGGCTGCTGGGGACGATAGTCGGCGGGCTGACGCCGATTGGGATGGGCCTGGCCGGAGTTATAGCGGACTTACTTGACAACAACATAACACTTATTTTTATTATCTGTGGCCTGACGATGGCCGCGGTAAATTTGATGATGGCCTTTAACAGGCACTTCCGCGAATTTATGGCGTGCGAAGTGAAAGCGGATGAAACAGAAAGTAATAAGTTGAATTCATAAAAAGATTGAGGATGAGGATGGACAAATCGATTTCCCGGCAGATTGCCGAGTTTGCGGTCAATCTGAAATACGAAAACCTCCCCGATAGTGTGGTGCATGAGGTCAAACGGTACCTGTATGATTCGGTTGGATGCGCCTACGGCGGTTATCATACGAAGGATGTGAAAATATTGTATGACATTTATACCGGGCTGGGCGGCAAAGCCCAGGCGACAGTGTTCGGTTACGGCGACAGGCTGCCGGCGGTCAATGTGACGCTGGTCAATTCACTAATGATCCGCGCGCTCGATTTCAATGATATTTACTGGAAAGAGGACCCATCGCATCCGTCCGACATCATTCCGGCGGCGCTTTCGGTTGGCGAGATGGTCGGGGCATCGATGAAGGATGTCATTGTCGGGATTGTGCTGGCCTATGAGTTCGAACAGCGGCTGTGCGAATTTGCCGTGCCGGGTGTGCGCGAGCGCAAATGGCACCATGCCACGCTGACGCAATTCGTCTCGCCGATCGTGGCCGGGAAGCTGCTGGGATTGACGGTCGATCAGATGGTTCATGCGATCGGCATCAACGGGTCGCATAATCATACAATCGGATGCCCTACCGCCGGGCAGTTGACCATGATGAAAAACACGGTCGATCCGATGGCGGTGCAGACCGGGGTATTCGCGGCGCTGATGGCCCAGCGCGGCTACACCGGCACCGAGAAAGTGTTCGAGGGCAAGGAAGGTTTGATGGATGTGTTCGGACCGGACTGGGCGCTTGACAAGCTGGTCGGCGGCCTGGGCGAGTCATACCGGATTCTCCAGTGCAGTATGAAAGCTTTCCCGACCGAGGCGCTGACACATACGCATCTATCGACAACGCTGAAAGTGGTCAAAGGAAACAATATCAGCTATGACCAGATCGACAAAGTTACCATTACCACCATCGCGCGCGCCTGCGACATTCTGTTCGATCCGCACAAGTACCGCCCGGAATCGAGAGAGACAGCCGACCATTCACTGCCGTACTGCATCGCCTGTGTGCTGGTCGATCATGCAATCTCGACGCAGTCGTTTTCCGATGAGAAACTGAAGGACCCGCGTATCTGGGAAGTGATCGATAAGATCAAGGGCGAAGCCTCGGTCGAGTTCGAAAAGATGTTCCCGGCCAAGCAGCCGTCGAAAGTGGTCGTGAGAACCAAAGACGGCAAGGAATATTCCGAGTATCTCGAATATCCCAAAGGTGATCCGCGCGAGCCGATGACGATGGAGGACCTCGAATCAAAGTTCAACGGGTTGTCGGCGGAGCTTCTGACACCGGAGCGCCAGAAACTGATCCAGGAGATGATTTTCGCCTGCGACAACATGAAAGCAACCGATTTCATGGGGAACCTGGTGGTGTAGGGAGAGATTTGATTTTAGATGCAGGGCAGGATCCGCAGTTCCGTGCAGACGGAACCAGTGATCCTGCCTTTTATGTATTACCAGATTATTTCATATTGTCAAACAAGTCATGGTCGGCTTTGCGGGAAGCGGGCGGTTTGCGCATTCTTTCCGGGACCTTAGGCAATTCGGCAGCCTTGAAACAGGCTCCAGCGATGACATCTTCAAGCAGTTTGGCCTGTTTAGGATAAATTGCGATGGTTGCTTCCAAAACCCATAACAATTCCAGCAATTGGGTGGTGAATTGACTCGTCCAGCGTTCGGGTCGAATATCATCAAGCGGTGATGATTTTCGGCCTGCGCCTTTTTTCATGCGGTACTTAAGCCAGGATTGTACTACTTTCAACCCCGATACTTCAAATTCAAACACCTCGCGTTGGACAGGGCTGAATTCCCCGCAACCGACATACAACTTCTTCTTTGTCTCATCAAATACAAATCCCTCGGGATATTCATCAGGATTACCAGGAACTGCTTTGATACATCTGGCAGCGCCGGGCGGTATGCTGCCTTTGCGCTCGGTCTTGGGTATGAATCGTTCGCCATAGGTATGTAACCAGAGTAGATATGCGCCAATATCGCGTATTTTTTTAAAAAGAATCTTGTTTTTTGTAATTGGAACATGCAATTCGCGCGTTATCAGTTCTTTACTAAATCTCTCGGTAAAAGCAGGCTGGGCGAGAGTGCCATATATATAAGCAATAAACTCTTCCGGTAAGATTTTTGTCTTGTATTCCTTTTCAAGCATTTCAAGCAAACCTTGTAGGATATTAGCTTCTGCCGACTTCGCGTCTCGATATAATGGCAATATGTCTTTACCGCCGTAAGAGCCGCGGAGATGATGGCGATCTGGAATCTCGGAACAAGATGTTAAGGCTGGCCCTCTTCCCAATGGGTGGTTTAAAAGGCTTGTCATATACACTTGTTTTTGTCCATGACATCGCCAAAGGTCAGGTCTGGGTCGTGACATGAGGCGAGCATCCGCAATTATATGTTGTCTGTCGAAAGAACGGAATGCGCACATATAAATAGGAGGGTAGGGGGCATTTTTGGGCAACTGAGCTATAGGCGTCGATGAAGAATTAGAGGTTAAAGCAATTTTATATTTGCCTGATACCAATCGATCCGGTGTTTCTCTAAATAGAGTGGCGCGATTTTCCGCATTTAGAAGCTTGCGCCACCTTTTTTTCAAAGTCTCCTTATCGGGACCTATAGGCCAAGTTCGTTTACATTCAATCCCTGAATGTTGCCATGGTAAAATATTTGTTAATAATGGCCAGGAGAAATACTCGCCCTTTCCTTCAGGCTTAAATGGCGTCTGCCAACCCTTAGAGCACTCTTGCCATTTTAGTGACGCGAGAATGTGTAGGTCATTGAGTGATTGCAATTTCTCTTTACGGCCACCCTCAATGCGCGCATAATGCACTTTTGCCGGCTGTTTATTCTTTAACTTCCCGGAGCGCATGGCAACTGCAATCGCAACCGGTGTTTGGATAGCAAAAACGTTTTCTGATTTGCGTGTTCCGCGCCCCTCGCCGCCAAGATCAATTATCCATATTTCATCGCAGACCCGGCGCATGTGTTCACGCATTCCACTGAAGGCATTGCCTTCAAGGTAACTGGAAGCTGTGATAAAGCTGACGATACCGGGCCCATGAGCGATCTCATGTTCAAAAACCTTCCATAAAGCCCAACGCCAGAAATAAATATACAGGTTATATAGATTTTTTACATGAACACCGTGGCCTGCTTCCAGTGCGGGATCGAGAAAATCGCGAAAGAGTGCTCCTTTACCCTCGCCATCGTCACCCCAGCGCACCCATCCGCCTGTTTGTGCTTTATTGCCGGAAACAGCGGCTTCATGCCTGTCATACGGCGGATTTCCCAGACATACGATGACAGGGACTTTGCTTTTAACCTCAAGGGCACGAGCATGCTGATCCGAAATTGGTTTCAGGTATAATGAAAGTTGCGGCGGTACAACATCCGGGCTTTCCAATGTATCCGTAAGATAAATATGGGTTCCATCTTTTGGAAGTTCGGCGCCCTGGTCGCGCAGGGCGCGGCTGACACGTAATTCAGTGACGGCAAATGGCCCCACCATAATTTCAAAACCGTATAGATTCGCGGCCATGGATGATGCCCGACCCGGCACCGCGCCAGCGCCTTGCTCCAACCTTATACGGTTCAAAGCATGTTCAATAACTCCCAGCAAATAAGTACCAGTTCCGGTGGCTGGATCCAATGTGACGACTTCACTATCGGCAAAACCTAATCTTTTACCAAGGCGATTGACCAGAAGATCGTCAATCAGCCGCACCTGCGCACGGACAACTTCCACGGGAGTATAATAAGCCCCGGCGTCCTTACGCAATTTCGCGTCATAGGTGGCCAGAAAGTCTTCGTAAAAATAAAGCCATGGGTCTTCGGGTCCGCTGAGTGTAGCAGGTGGCACCACTGCAATGACACGAATCAATAAGTCAAGAGATGAGGATATTTCCGTATGTACCCGGGGATCGGTGAGGACTTGCAAGGCGCGAGAAAGAAGACTATGTTGCGCCGCCAAAGTTTCGACCGCACTTGAAAGAGTGAGTGGATCAGCTCCCTCGCTACGGCCCAGAAGAAGCGCA
The DNA here is from genome assembly GCA_002838945.1 of candidate division Zixibacteria bacterium HGW-Zixibacteria-1. Lineage (NCBI taxonomy): Bacteria > Pseudomonadati > Candidatus Zixiibacteriota > candidate division Zixibacteria bacterium HGW-Zixibacteria-1. Next base: position 939 of record PGXB01000029.1, on the reverse strand, counting down.
AAAGCAACGGTCTGGGCATACGCGTCCGCAAACTGTTCGTCAGAGGCATCAGGGAAAAGTAATTTTCGCCAGTCTTTGGCAAGCTCAACCAATGGGGATTCGGTATCATTCAGGGCATCTGTGACATTATCTCGTAATAGCCGGCAAAGTGGTGCCAGTAATTTGGCAAAACCCAAGAGATCTATTTTATTGTTTCTGCCAGTGGGAATAGAAGGCTCCCAAGCCAGAAATTTCCGTATTATTTTCGCAATGTCATCGGCATCATCAGCCTTAACAGCATTCTTGCCCTTTGATGTAACATCGCCGGAGAGTTTTACCACTTTATCAATAAGAACGCCACTACGATACAGAGCCCATTCATTGCCGTCGCAATAGAGCAGATTGGGCAGAGACTGAAACCGTTTCCATTGTTCTCGATTATGCCCTGTAAAGCGTCTTGTGTTTACTCCTGTACCGGGTGCTTTTAGTTCCACGTAACCGACCAAGAGTTTATTTAGATGAACGGCAAAATCGGGGCGTCCCAAGCGTCCTGCAAGCCTGGCCTCGCCGGTACAAACAAGATTATGTGCCAATTCCAAAGCCGCATCGGACATTAGATTCTCGAAGGGACCTCGAAGTTGATCTTCCGGATCGCCGGCAGTTACTTGTGATAGTTTCGCTGTCACATCACCGGCGAATCTCTGCAGGGCCTTTAATATCAACATTTTTTGATAAACGCCTTACTTTTATGGCTTATAGTTGGAATTATATACATTAAACATAATTTTTTGGCAACAATGTTTTTTGAGGTGGTTTTACGATAATTTATAAAATAGGCAGGATCGCTCATTCCGCTGATGGCGGAATATCGGATCCTTCCCTTGTATCTTATTCTCAAAGGAATTGATATATTAAAGCGGACCGGGATGAAACTGTTCCTTCCCTCAGGTTTTTAAGCCT
>PGXB01000028.1 GCA_002838945.1 candidate division Zixibacteria bacterium HGW-Zixibacteria-1 | reverse complement strand
CGGTTATGAAAAAACTACTGATGATGATCCGGGCAATGTTGAAAAACAATTTACCCTTTAATCCTAACTATGCCCTTGACAGTTAAGACGGTATCTACGAGGACTAAGGTGTTGGGCGTTTCGATTGAGGATTTATTGAAATAAATTTATGTTTAGTTTTTTTAGCAAAAAACAGCGACCGGCTAAATTAACAAATGATGAGTTGCGCTTGAAAGCCGCTGGGGTTAATTTTGCAATTTTTACAATCTCAGATGAGATTACGAAAAACCTGCAAAAAGAGGTTAAGGATTTAAATAAACTAGGGCAAGAAGAAATAAATAATGTGTTTTTCGTAGTGTCCTATGTATCATTGTTTCAAGCGCAAAAATTCTTTTGGGAGAATTTTATCAAAGATGAAAGTGATGCAAGAATTTTCGAGTCCCACTTATTCTACATGTTTGAAAAGACTTCGGGTGTTAACCCAAAGCCCAACATACAAGACTTGGTTGAATATGTTCAACAAGGTGAGCCTTCAAGGGAAGTCCAATATATCGGTAGCAAAATTTGCAGGATATTAGAAAAGGAAGATACATTTTTGATGTGCGAAATTTCAACCATGTTTGCTTTTTTTTTGACGCATGGCTTTTATGAATCAATGAAACGAGCATGGGAATTACCCAATGAGACATTAATAGAATTACTCGATAAAGTAGAAAGTTAATTTATGTTTAATTTTATCCATAAAGCTGCCGTCAAAGGCTATAAAAGGGAATTGGAGGATTTAATCAATATTTATTCTAAGCTAGATAAAGAACAGCTAGCGGATTATTTAATAATGAGTGTTTGGACCAGAGCGGGAATGCAAAATGAAGGTCTTTTTAAGTACCCTGACGGCACAAAAAATGATTTTCCTTACTTATCTGCGTATCCAATTATGATGTCGGAATTTGAAAAAATTATTAAGGCGTTTAGAAAACGAGGACTTAACACAGAAGTAGTAGCGATGTCCATTTGGGTCCACTCGTTAAGGGGTCTTTTATTCGAATCAGAATTGAAAAATGAATTTGATAAGCTGTGGCAATTACTTATGACGACAAAGGACTTGTGGGATAAATTTTTAACTAAATTTTATAACGAAGATAAGGATAGACTAGATCCGGAGATGTTAAGTAAAACTATGGCATTATCAAAGAAAATATTAAACAATTTACCGCCAAAACAATCTTACGAAAACAATAAATGAAACAATTTGCCTCCCAAAAACAGAGGCCGGCTAGTCAAAGCAGGGAAGGAGTCTCCGGACTCCTGCCATTTTTATTTATAGATACTGCCACCCAGCCTGTTCTCATCCTTATCACTCCCATCGTCCGGGATGGCCAATTCACACCTCAAAAATTTCGCCAACCCCGTCAATCCGATTGACTTACCTCTCTAATTACGGCGGGATTTATTTTCTCATAGCCATTTAAGTCTTCGTATTTTATATTTGACCGTGAATACAATTAAATCTTTTAATTGAATGAACCGTTCTCAGGGGGGAAAATGGCCCGGAACCTGACTGAATTAAAACATACCTTCGTTAATATAAAAGGCGGCGGCGAAGTAATTATTCTTGATACCGGATCGGTTATCGATGCCGAAGCCGAAGCCATGCTGCAGGCCCTGCATTCGCGCTCCACCGGCGGATTAAGAAACCACTTGAAAGTCCTGGCCGAAAAAGGGGCCGATAATTTCATGGAGAAATTCTATGTCGGTTACGGCCATCATTCGATCGGGGATTGCGGCGATACGACCATATTTATCGAAGGCGTATCCATGCCGGCCGTCAAGGCGGTTCAGGATAATCCTCTGTTTCGAGGACAGGAATCTTCCACAAGATATCTCGATTTTTCCAAACAGCCCTTTATCGACCCGACCGAGACAGATAAGGGCAAGCGGCTGTTGGAAAAGCAGCGACAATTCTATATTGACGCCCAGGAACCGACGCGCCAATGGCTGAAAAAACTCCACCCCAAAAACGATGGAGAAAAACAATCCATTTACGGAAAGGCCATCGATGCGCGGACTTTTGATATTACCAGAAGTCTTCTTCCGGCGGGAGCCTCGACCAATTTTTCATGGCATACCGATCTCAGGCAGGCCGCGGATAAATTGATGTTTTTGACGCATCATCCGCTGCCGGAAGTCAGGAACATGGCGTCGGCCATAAAAGAAGCCCTGCAAAAACATCACCCGCATTCTTTCGGCCATGACATACCCGAAGAGACTGAGAAGTATCAGGATCTGATTGCGGAATATTATTATTATCACGAACCGGACTGTCCCGATGAACCAACCATAAATTTTGATAATATCGATCGCAATGAATTAAATAAATTCGAGGACCTCTTCAAGAAAAGGCCGCCGAAAACAGGACTTCCGAAATTTGTCGGGCAAATTGGCACTCTGGACATTAGATATCAATTGGATTACGGATCTTTCCGGGATGTCCAGAGACACCGGGCCATCACCCAGCGGCTGCCCCTGCTCACCACCGAGCTGGGATTCAATCAATGGTACATTGACAATCTCCCGGTAGCAGTCAGGGAACAACTGCCAGCACATCTAAACTTGATAGAACGAACAATCGGCGAATTGGATATTCCGCGTGAATTGCAGCAGTATTTCATTCCGATCGGATATAATACGTCCAACAGATTTACGGGAGATTTGCCCGCGACGATTTACATGGTGGAAATACGGGACTCCCGGTTCGTGCACCCGACATTACAGAAGGTGGCTCATAATATCGGACAACAAATCACTCGTCAACTGGGAATCAAATTGAATGTGGACCCGGAACCGAACCGATTTGATATTAAACGAGGAGAGCAGGATATTATCGCCGTAGATTAAATAGTCTGGCCCGCCGTAGATTTGAAAGCCCCGGCCTGAGCCGGGGCTTTTTCTTTGACGGCCAAATCATTATTTCGGGCCCGATGAGGTCGGCACTGCTTCAGCGATAGCCCCAGGACGCAATATGACTGGCTTTTTGTCCACCGGCTTCCGTAAACCATCCCGAGGCGATAAGCTGGTTATTATAGACACCAAGTTCGAATACGTAACCATTGACTCCGGCACCAAGCGGCTCCCATGCGGAGCCATTCCAGACCGCCACATGATTGGCGCCGACAGCGCCGGCCACAACAAATTCACCACCGGCGACCAGCTTATCGTTAAATACGGTGAGGGCATGAACCGGCCCGCTCATTCCCGATGACAGAGGCTGCCAGCTTGTAATACCGGACCTGGCAATATGATTGACGGTGCCGCCGTCCGCCAGCCGGAAATTCCCTCCGGCAACAAGTGTATCGAAATAACTTGTCAGAGCATACACACCGAGATTGGTCCCGTCGGACATCCCTGAGCCCAAGGGAGCCCACTGTGATCCGGTCCAGGCGGCAACACAATGCGCCGTGACTCCTCCCGCGGATTGGAACCAGCCGCCGACGACCAATATGCCTCCCCATACTGTCAGACTATGAGCCGCCGCGCCCAGCCCTGATCCCAGCGGCGACCATGAAGTTCCGTCCCAGGCCGCAATATAGTTTGCGCCGACACCGCCTGCATTCGTGAACTGCCCTGCCGCAATAAGTTTACCGTTAAAGACGGTGAGGGCCCAAACCGCATTATTCATACCGGCTCCAAGGGCCGACCAGGAGGAACCATTCCAGGCGGCGATATAATTGGCCGATGTCCCACCGGCATTCCGGAACCAGCCGCCGGCGATCAATTTGTTATCATAGATTGTGAGAGCACTGGCACCATCGTCCAACCCGGAACCCAATGACGCCCAGGATGAGCCGTTCCAGGCGGCAATATTATTGACGACTTTGCCGCCGGCGCTATCATAATATCCACCGGCTATCAGATTGCCGTTATAGTTTATTATTGCATCAACCTCGCAAATGCTATCCATCCCCTCCCCGAGAGGGGCCCAACCCCATTGACGAGTGGGCGTAACCGATTTGTCATCGTCTGAACAACTGACAGCGAGTGTGAATAAAATTGCCACGAGAAATACAGCCGCGAAAACAGTGTACCTCAAGACTTGCATATGAGACCTCCTTACACAAAAGTCCGCCGATACAATAATTACTTGTCCTAAACAAGTTTACTCTGTTTTCAATATAGCCGATTCCTGCCCCGGGGACAATCAAAATCAACATTAGGCCGCGGCAAAGCGAGTCCGGATTGTGAAAGGGAAACTCATCTAAGTATGGGAATAGTGATATTGGAAACGTCAGACTAACTCATTTTGACTCAAATTAGTATGGCAAAACAATATTAAATAATTATTCAACTTTACACTGCAAGGAGCAATTGAAAAATAGTAGCATTGACGATCCATTTCACATCGTCCTTTGCAGATCTTCCTGCTCCTGCTATGTCCTTTCCGATCAGCCCATCACATTCGGATTATTCTATTGTTTTCCAGCGCGTTCTGTCAATGCTCGCGTTTTTTGACCGAATTGGGAAGATGAATTCGATAAGAGTCTGGGGGGAGTGATATCGGGGCGATTATCAATACACCATTCAGCAAATAGTGCACTTTAATGCAGATCGTGTCCCCCTCATCCGCAACGTGATCAACAATAACGTATCTGTTGATGGCGCGTTATGAATGCCATGACAAGCGAGCCGACTACAACCGGGCTCAGGACAGCCAGCTTCGTGATATTAACCGATTCGTCGATAGTGCCGAGCAAATCTAAAGTCGTTAGATGATCAATTGATCCCACATACCAGACCATCAGATAAGTGACTTCGAATAATCTCCTGCTGCCGCTCAGGGTTCCCATAGCCAGTGAAACCGTCGGGACAAGGAAAGCCGCAACCGTCAGTGTCGCTGCATAGGACCATTGTCCTTCAATACCCGCTCGAAAAATCATACCGGCGGCCGAGGCTACAGCGATCAGCAGGCCGGACAGCCAGATGGCCGAAAACTGACGCATGACCGGACGTGGCGAAGAGACAAGCAACTGGATAGTACCGAAACGAGATTCACGCGTTCCCATCGATGACCATATCACCAGCGGCCAAACCATAGATGCAGGAATCAAGTACAGCCTTGCAATGTTGAATGGCGCCGCGCATTGGGCAGCCATCAGACCGACCGCAACCGCATACCAGAACCAGTGAAAACCCTTGAGCGCAAGACGCAGCTCGGCGTTAACCATTCGAATCAGTCTGAATTTCCGTTCGGGCAGGCAGAGTGAATCATATCCCGGTCCGGTGTCGCTTTGGTTCGGTCCGCGGCCGTTTCCTGAAACGGCCTCCTTCTGATTTGATCGGATCCTCTTGTATCGGTCCTTTGCCGGATCAAAGCGATCAAACATCAGGATAGTTATGCCGGTCACCATAAACGCCATAGCTATCCAGTGCAGTCGCAGCAGAAGCATGCCGATCGTCCACTCGATTCCTGTCCATGGAAAAGTCTTGACCAGGTCAAAGTGCATTTCCGGGTCGAAGCCGACAAAGCCCATCAACAGTCCGATCGTCTCACCGGGAAACGCTCTCCCAGCGGCCGCCCGCGCGCTATCCGTAAAGACTGCAACCGATGCAAGATCAAGAAACGGCACCGCAAGCATCCCCAGTAAGACGCAACTCTCGGCCAGGAACAAGTAGATAATGTTACCCGCGCTTCCTCTAAGCCATCGAACAGTGTCGAAAAGGACTGCTGCCGAGGCCACGAAAATCGACGCCGGCAGAGAAATGATAATAAACGGTTTTATGAAGGCCCACAGGCTGATTTCACTTGTGTCATTTCTGATCAACAACGTGATGAAAGCCAGGACAGCCAGGGACGCGACCATCGACCACAGAGCCGCGATGTTGCTCACGAGTTTTGAAGCAATATAGACGCGCCCACTCATCCGGGTGGCAGCAATAATCTGTCCCACTTCCGTCAGACGATCGCGTTTGATCGAACCCCTGACCAGATAGAACCCTATAATCGTCATCACGATAGTGCTGCAGGCGGCCATCAGGCTCCCCGCCCAGGCCGAGTTATACACGCTTTTATATTCTCCGAACTGAATCGTGTACTGGCCGGTGATCACCAGGTATCCGAAAAACATCACACCGATCATTGTGACGAGGAAACTATATCTCCGGGTTCGCTCCCGGAAATCGGCGAGGCTCAACTGAAAGAGAATCCGCAGACTATCCATCTTGCCGTCCGCGCCCATGCTCATTGAGCAGCCAGAGATATGCATCTTCGAGAGTCGGCGTCACCTGTTGAGCTGAAGCCGCCGGCGCCCCCTTCCCTACCACCCGCACTCGGACACCTTCAATGGTCCTGGTCGTACTGCCTACAATGTGCGTCTGTTTCAGGTCGGTCAAATCAGAACTGGCAATGACGACTTCCCAGACCTTTCCCACCACTGACCGGAGCAACTCCTCCGGAGTGGCATGCACGAGAAGTCGCCCCTTGTTTATAATGGCGATCGAGGTTGCGGCCGCTTCGAGATCGGAGACGATGTGCGAAGACAATATCACTATGCGGTTGACGGACAGTTCCGAGAGAAGGTTTCGGAAGCGTATCCGTTCTTCCGGGTCCAGACCGGCAGTCGGTTCATCGACTATCAGCAACTCAGGATCGTTAAGCAATGCCTGGGCTATTCCCACCCGCTGTTTCATTCCTCCGGAAAGAGAACCAAGGCGCCGCTTCCGGGCCTCACCAAGGTTGACCAAATCCAGCAACTGACCGATTCTGCGCCGGGCCGACTGACCGGTGAGATCTCGTGCCGCCGCTAAGTACGATAGAAATTCGACAGCGTTCAGATTTGGATAGATACCAAAATCCTGTGGGAGATAGCCGAGGATTCGACGGACATTTTCCGGGGACCGGGCGATATCGTGACCGTCCCAGCTGGCTTCCCCTTCGGTAGGCTTGGTAACGGTGGCCAGAATTCGCATCAGGGTTGACTTCCCCGCACCGTTTGGACCCAATAGCCCGAGGATACCGGAGTCTATGCTCAGACTGAACTCCCTCAGCCCCCAAACGTTTCCTTTGTAGCGCTTACCCAAATGATTTATTCCCAGATTCAATACGACACTCCTTTGGCAGTTACTCGTCAGGACATTTCTGCAACAGACTACTTTCTTGGATTAGACGGGATAGTTGGTCAATTGGTTGCAGGGATCAGCCAAAGCTAAAATGAACAACACAACTTTCCCGTTCGAAATGCATTGTCTTCCAGCGCTTTCCACCAGTCGTAACATAGCGCAACTTTATTGAATCATCAAACGTGACAAAAATCCGGGGAGAGTGAGGTTGGAGTCGCCATTTTTTGCCAACTTATTCCCAATCATGAATTATTTAGTTGGACTATATGGGAACTTTTTCTTATATAAGTGAAAGAAGGGAAATAGCAAAATGACAATAAAAGAACGATTCCAAAGAAAGATAACTATGACAGCGCTTCAAAGGCAGTGCATGCTGATAGTAACGCTCCTTTCAACACTTTTTCTTCTATCAGTCTGGCCAAGATTTCGAAGTGATGCCATGAGTCTCGATTGGTACGTGTATTTGATCCTGATTCTCATTTTTCTGATACCCCTTTTTAAGAGAAATTAATTTCGGCGTATTAAAGAACCTTCCAGCGCCTTTCGCCAGTCGTGGCATAGCGCAACCTTATTGAATAGTCCAGTGTGACAATAGATCGGGAAGAGTGCGATGCGAGCCGCTTTTGATGTAACAAATTAAATATCATAACGTTAAAAACATAACAGGTTGTGGTCGGATCACGCTTGGTAAATTTCATCGAGCCAAATATACAGATCAATCGTAAATCTAAGTCTTACGTAATAGTTCTTTCGTGTCCGGATTATCCTGAAACGACGCGCCGGAACGTTGTTGGCCCGTGTAAGTGGAAAATATGATTGCATTTTTGCTGCCATGCTTCACTTGATATGTTAACTCATCGACCCTTTTTACCAATTCATCAGTATTAGCTGGTGCAGCATGGCATGTCAAAACCCCAATACTGAATGTTATCGGCCAATTATTTAATTGCATTTCTTCCAGTAGACCGCCTTGAAGTTTCGTGAGCGTAATGCGTGCTGATTCCAGGTCGGTTTCGGGTAAGAGAAACGCGAATTCATCACCACCAAGTCGCGCAATTGCATCTGTCTTTCGTAAATGCTTCTTGGCACAATCGACCACAGTGCGGAGAGCTTTATCTCCTGTAAGGTGCCCGAATTGATCATTCACGGCCTTGAAGTTGTCAAGATCAATATACACCAGCGTGAAGGGGTGATCATATCTTTGCAGGCGGTCTATTTCCGCCTGTAACAATTCATAAAAGAGACGAGAATTCACCGCGCCGGTTAAAAAGTCGATTCGGGCAAATTCCTTTTCCCTCTCCATTGCATTTCTTAAGGCCGTTAATATCAATGCGATGATAATGAAGAATAAAAGTCTGATTAGGGTATTCCAGATAGGAATAAAAGGATGCGAGTAGACATGCCCGGAGGCCCAATCAGCCACAAGCCAGACTGAGGCACTGGCAAATGATGCTATAACTGCGTGTCGCCGGCTTATAAACCACGCGGCAAAAGAAATAGGAATCACATAGAAAAGTGAAAAAGATATCTCATATCCGGTCAGGACGTCTAAGACACCCACTACTCCGATGAGGACAAGTCCCAGAAATATTCTGAACGGTTGACTTAGCTTCATTATATATGCTGATAGATTCATGACTGATTATAATCTTTTAATACTCCGTTATTGCCGTCTATTGTTTCTATCGCTAATATCGGCTGAAGTCGTCTGGCTCATAACTGCCTGAAGTTGGCGGGCGGAAGCATGCAACTCTCGCCCTTCCTGTAAGCCATTGATTCGTAATTAGTTGTTGATTTCCAACAGGTCAGGGTGATCACGAACGACTGGCTGATTGACTACAACGAGCAACATCTGCATGATGCCCTGGGTGGCTTGTCACATGCGACTTTTATGGAACAACAAACCATCAAAAATTCCACTTTTGAAAAGAGGACCGCAAATGGGCCGTTTCGTCTCAAATATTTCTTGTAAATATAATATAATCATCTTATATTTATGCTATCCATCGAGCACTCCTGGCGTTCGCCGGAATGGATATTTTTTTCTATGATTGGGATAGTGATTACATGGCAAGGCAACAATACCAGCGGCTGACTACTTCAAATGAATAATAACCATCTGCACTATATTTGACGGGCTCACAAAATTTTCATCTCCGGAGGATTTGATGATCAGGAATGCTATCTATTTCACAACAGCTTTAATCATAATATCGGCATTTTCCTGTTTTGCTTCGGGAGAGACAAAATCGGATAAGATGCCGAGTGTCGGGACTTTCCTTACCGCCGATGGTCAGTTTGATTTGGAAGCGGCCCGGCAGTCGGGCTATCAGGGCTCGTTGGATATGGAGGGTTTCGAATCGGCCATTGACCCGGCCACAGGTCAGCCGTTGTTCCACCCTGCTTCTCCAGCCGATGACCCCGACGATATTTATTGGGACAACAATACTTCGCCATCGATACCCGGAGTTGAGGATCAGGTGCAAGCAATGGCTATTTACAACGGTTCGATTATTATCGCGGGTTTTTTGACCGTCGCGGGTTCTGTTATCGTTAGCAACATAGCGTCATGGAACGGTACAACGTGGTCGACCCTCGGTTCGGGCATGAATAAAAGTGTCTATGCTCTCACGGTATATGACAACATGCTAATCGCTGGTGGAAGCTTCACCATGGTAGGGGGGGTTCAGCCAATCACATCGCCGCCTGGGACGGCCTTACCTGGTCACCGCTTGGATCGGGAATAAATGAAAGTGGTGACAACCCTTGCGTTTTTGCTCTCGCAGTTTATGAAAATAAACTCATAGCGGGGGGTAGATTCTCAACTGCAGGCGGCGTGAGCGCAAACTGGATAGCTTCTTGGAATGGCAGCACGTGGTCAACGCTGGGTTCGGGAATGAATAGTAGTGTTGATGCTTTGATCGTTCATAATAATAGACTAATTGCTGGAGGATGGTTCACCGTTGCAGGTGGGGTAACGGCTAATTATTTAGCCTCATGGGATGGTGCATCATGGTCATCATTGGGATCTGGGATGAATGATGGTGTACAGTGCTTCACTATTTATAATAACATGCTGATCGCCGGAGGACGGTTCACCATTGCTGGCGGAGTACCCGCTAATAATATAGCTTCTTGGGATGGCACGGCTTGGTCGCCGTTGGGGTTGGGGTTGGGTTCCGATGCCTATTCCCTCACAATATTCAACAATAGGCTGATAGCCGCGGGATGGTTTACAACTGCCGGGGGCGTGAACGCAAAAAAAATAGCCTCATGGGATGGCACAACATGGTCCCCATTGGGATTGGGATTTAGCACTGGATATGTCTTTGCCGTCGCCGTATATGACAACAAGCTGATTGCGGGGGGAAGTCTTCCGAATATGATGCACGCGATAGCTTCATGGAACGGTACAACATGGACTACGCTGGGTTCAGGGACTAATTACGTGGTGAGAGCCCTAACCCTGTTTGACAACAAGCTAATAGCAGGGGGCGAGTTCACTACAGCAGGTAACGTGACAGCGAACCACATAGCGCCTTGGAATGGAAACAGTTGGTCGCCGCTTGGATCAGGAATGAGTAATAACGTCTACGCTCTCACTGTTTACGCAGGAAAATTGATAGCTGGTGGTTCGTTTTCGTCAGCAGGCGGCGTCAATGTGTATAGAATAGCCTCTTGGAACGGCTCTGCTTGGACACCACTTGGGACTGGAATGAGTAGCATCGTGTATGCCCTCACCGTTTACGATGGTAAATTGATAGCTGGAGGGGTATTTACTACGGCAGACGGCGTTAGCGCGAATAGAATAGCCTCTTGGAACGGCTCCGCTTGGACGCCGCTCGGATCTGGAATGGATGGCAATGTTTATGCACTAACCGTATATGGCCAAGTGCTTATTGCCGCAGGCAATTTCGTGAACGCAGGTGGTGTAACGGCCAATCGCATCGCTTCTTGGGACGGCACAGTCTGGTCACCATTAGGCACCGGATTAGATCAGACCGTGCTTGCACTAACAGTTTACAATAACCTTCTGATAACAGGAGGTTACTTTTACACGGCGGGAGGCATTGGCGTGGAGAAGTTGGCCTCATGGGATGGCACAACTTGGTCATCTGTGGGAACATGGGGTGGTTTATCCAGTACCGACGAAGTTCGTGCAATGGTTGCCTGTAACAACAAGCTTTTTATCGGGGGAATCTTTGCCACCGCTAACGCTACGACAAATGATTGCATTGCCTCATGGAACGGAAACACATGGTCGTCGTTAGGCTCGGGAACAGATGGCGAGGTATTCTCTCTCATGGCTCATAATGACACGCTCCTTGTAAGTGGTGATTTCACAATCGCAGGAAATAAAGTTGCAGCATATCTTGCCAAGTGGACCAAAGTGGAGGTGCCTTCCCATGTAGCTACACAGTCGCCCATCCCAAACGAGCTCAATGTCCCTCGCACTAGTACGATCACGGCAACCTTTGACATGGATATGAATCCGTCCACAATCAACGCCAATACATTTGTTGTGACGGGAAACACAGCTGGCAGGGTGGAGGGAAATATTACTTGCACCGGCAACACAGCGATCTTTACACCAGATATCCCGTATCCGGCAGGTGAAAAGGTAACGGTTGTTCTGACTATCGGCATTGAATCGGCAGCGGGCGTGCCGCTTGCGCAGGGCTATACCTGGTCCTTTACTGCAGCGGTCAGTGGCAGTACCGGATTTTTTTCCTCCGCAACCACAATCCCTTCCGGTACGGCGGAAGGCGCCATCGCAACTGCTGATTTCAATGGCGACGGTTACGCTGATCTGGTTCAGGCAAGCGGAACTATTGTATCGGTAATGATGAATAATACGACGGGCGGTTTTGCACCTTATGTGCTTTATCAGGTATCTGCTGCTCCCGGGTGCGCCGGATTGGCTGTTGCCGACTACGACGGCGATGGCGATATAGATATTGCGATATTTCAAACAACCGGTTCATATGATAATTATATTTCGTTAATGCTGAACGATGGCGGCGGGATATTCACGGTTCAGCCATCATTTTCATACGGAACCGGCAACGCGCGTGGAATCTGCACGGCTGATTTCGACGCCGATGGTCATGCTGATTTGGCGGTCGCGCTGCGATCATATATAGAAACCCCCTATCCACATGACCAGGGTCAGGTTGTCATTCTCTTTAATTACGGAGATGCCACATTTCATTCGCCCGGTCCCCTTCCGGTTCACGAATGGACTGATATTATCGGACTATGGACAGCAGATATTGACGGAGACGGGTATTTTGATTTAGCAACATCAAATGGAGGGGCATACTTTACAGTATTCTTCAATAATGATCATGGTTTGTTCCCGACATACCTGGATTTGGCCAGTCCGTATGTGGGCGACGTAGAAGTTGCGGATTTTGATGGCGACTCTGATGTTGATATTGTTGCATTTGAGCTGGGAAGTCATGGTATGTCCGGTGGTCGTGACGCTATGCTCACGTTCTATGAGGGGCTTGGAGACAGGCAGTTTGCACTGAACACATCTCTCGCTATAAACGCCTGGGCTACCAGTACGGCCGCCGGTGATATTGATGGCGATGGAGATGTCGATTTGATAGCCACCTTCGGTTCGCCATCTTATGTGCATGGTGACTTCGGCCCCTTTAGTAACCTCGGCGGCTTCAGCTTTCAGGGATTTACATGGGTCATCACCCAGGTCAATCCGACTTCCATGGTGCTATCCGATCATGACAACGACGGTGATTTGGATTTAGCGGTAGTCTGTTCGCAAGCGTATGTCGACCGATCGGTAAACATCCACAAGAACCTTGCTTGTGTCGATACCGATGGCGACGGTTTTGGCGATCCGGGATATCCGGAAAATGCATGCACGGGTGATAACTGCCCCTGGATTTACAATCCGGACCAGGGCGGTGATTGTACTTTTGCGGGGGAAACGCCGGAGGGCACCAACGTAATTGTGCCTCTCGGATTGTCTGTCGACTTGACATTTGGCGATGTCTTAACTGCCGGCACGACGGAGATGACTATGTCTTACACTGGACCCGGCGTATCAGGTTTGCAGATTATTCCCGCAGACCTTCCCATCTACTACAACATCACGACAACGGCAGGGTATTCCGGCCTGATTGAAGTATGCGTTGATTATGATGATGCTGGAATGTCTCCAAGTCAGGAAAACATGCTGCGACTGATTCATTATGATGGCACGGATTGGGCAGATATTACTGCCTCCGCCGATACCGCATCAAATACTATCTGCGGAACATCAGAATCACTGTCGCCATTTGTGGTTGGCTATTTTGATTATATCTGTGGCGATGTCAACGGCTCAAAGACAGTCAACATCCTCGATGTTACATATCTGATTTCCTATCTTTATAAGGGTGGCCCCTCGCCTGACCCAATTGAAGCAGCAGATGTCAACTCCAGCGGAACGGTTAACATTCTGGATGTAACCTATCTTATAGGCTATTTATACAAAGGTGGTCCAGAGCCAAACTGCCCGTAAATTCTGATGAAAAAGGCTTATGTTGAGGCCAATGATAACTCTATATAGTCATTGGCCTTATCATATTATAAAAAGTCGCAAAACTCGTCTAATTGCCCCCGCTTTTTCTGGTTTCACCCCCTTCGGGCATGTAATCGAAGGGGTTTTTGGCCGGTGGCGGTCGGCATTCGGCCCAAATACCCTAAAAACCCATACTTTCGCCAAACCTAAAAAATATTCATTGACAAAATAAAATTAAACTTTATACTTCTCGGGCTGTTATAGATACCCGGACAGTAAATTATCTGTTCGGGTTTTTTCTGCGCGATTACTCCCCTAAAGTTTAATCCGTAGATGTTTTTGAAATATGTTGTTGAGCAGATTTGTCTGCACGCGAAAGGTGTTTTGATTAATGACTGATATTTCTCATATTCGAAATCTTGCGATTGTTGCCCATATTGATCACGGCAAAACGACCCTCATAGATTCCGTATTCAAAGCCACCCGGACTTTCCGTGATAACCAAGAAGTCGCCGAACGGCTCATGGACAACAATATAATCGAACGCGAACGCGGTATCACAATTCGCGCAAAACACTGCACCGTATCATGGAACGATTACCTGATAAATATTATAGATACTCCCGGTCACGCCGATTTTTCCGGTGAAGTGGAACGGGTTATCTCGATGGTTGACTCGGTTCTGCTGCTGGTCGATGCCAACGAAGGGCCGATGCCTCAGACACGTTATGTTCTTATGCGCGCCCTCAAACTCGGACTTCGCCCGATTGTCATTATCAATAAAGTCGATCGTCCGAACGCCCGCCCCGATTATGCCCTGAATAAAACTTTCGACCTCTTTATAGAGTTGGGCGCCACCGATGAACAGGCTCATTTTCCGGTCCTTTATGGTTCCGGTCTTGACGGATGGTTTGTTAATGATCTGGACAAAGATGAGCCTGCGGGAATGGATCCCCTTTTTCAGACCATCATCGACGAAGTGCCGCCTCCTCAGGTCAATCAGGAGGGTGATTTCCTGATGCAGGTCAGTTCTCTTGACTGGAGTGATTATATCGGTCAAATCGGTTGTGGACGCGTCCTCCGCGGCACTTTGAAAAAGGGTGAAGAGTTCACCCGCATGGTTACAAAGCTGAAAGACCCCCTATCTCAGGACAAAGGCTGGCAGTTTGTTTCTTCTTCAAAGGCGAAGGGGCTCCATATGTGGATTACCCGCGGTCTGACACGCGTTGAAACCGATGAAATTTCCGCCGGTGATATTGTCTGGCTGGCGGGCCCCCCGGAGATCGGCATCGGCGACACCTTTTCCGGGAATGAAGATACCAAAGAAGCGCTGAAACCGCTTGAGATCGAGCAACCCACGCTTTCGATGTTTTTCCTCGTCAACAACGGCCCCTTCTCGGGTCAGGACGGCACCGCGATCATGCTCCGTCAGTTGAAAGAACGGCTCGAACGAGAACTTCGCGTGAATGTGGCGCTTCGGATGGAAGATCTCGGCCGCCCGGATGGTGTAAAAGTTTCGGGACGCGGCGAACTTCACCTGGCGATCCTGATCGAAGAAATGCGGCGGGAAGGACTTGAATTCTGCATTTCCCGCCCGGAAGTCATCACTCATCATGACGAAAACGGCAATCTTTTGGAACCGATAGAGCAGCTTATTATTGATGTCCCGGAAGAACACCAGGGGATCATCATCGAAAAACTCGCCAAACGCAAAGGCGAGCTGATAACGGTGGAAAATGCGGGCACGAAAACAATTCGTATCGCCTTCAAAATCCCGACTCGCGGCCTGATCGGATACCGGCCGGACTTTTTGACGGACACACGCGGTCTTGGAATTATGACGTCCCGCTTTATCGGCTATGAGCCTTGGCGCGGTGATATTCCGCAGGGAAGCAAGGGTTCTGTTATCAGTTCCGATACCGGTATTGCCACCGCCTATGCCCTGGAAGGACTGCAGGAACGGTCGGCCATTTTTATTGAACCGACGGAAAAAATATATATCGGCCAGATTATCGGCGAGAACTCAAGAAATATGGACATGACCTGCAACCCCACCAAACGAAAGAACCTGACCAATCACCGGTCATCGACCAAAGATATCGGTGTCAAGCTTGATGTCCCGCGCAAGATGACACTGGAGCAGGCCATGGGGTGGATCAGGGATGATGAACTGGTTGAAGTGACGCCGAAAGCCATTCGGGTCCGAAAAGCAATCCTCGATTTTGATGAACGCAAACAGGCCGAGAAAAAGCAGTTCATCCTGAATGAAAGCTCGAGTACAATACACCCAAGACTATCCGCATAACCGCTTTCCAAATTATATCAAAAGTAGGTCAGGAGCGTCGTTGACCCTGTGGGACGAAGGGCGCTCCTGACTATTTTTTTATTTCCCCGCACTCGAATAGACTCAGGTAGGTCCAAATCTCACTGATGTAAATCCAATCACAGACTATGAAGAAGGGAATAACAGGAAGGGTTTATCCTGAATGAAATGGGGGACACTTCCAACCCGCCGCGCCGCGCAGAACCCAAATAAGAAGAGCCGAGACTACAAGAGTTTCGATCTACCCTTACTTTAACCAAACAAATTACACTTTCCACGACCACTTTGATGTATATATTATCATAGTGCCGAGTTCAGAGGCCGAAGTTTTTTGCCACATGTTTACATTATCCTTTCCAAATTTCGATGAATTATTCAAACGCCCATACACCTTGGCTGTAATCTGTGTCGGTGGGCCCGGTCTGCTCGATAACTTAGCTGCATAGTTTGCTGATTGACCTACCCATACTAAATCATTTGAACCACGGATTCCAGTACGTGCGACCATGAGTTTACTAGTATCGATACCTACTACATGCTTCACTAAAAAACTTGTTTTTTGATATTGCCGCCTTATTGACGGATTTATTATATTTTTCACCGCGTAATTAATTTTAAGTGCTATCCGCGTTGCGTCAGAATTTTTTGACTTTCCAATATAAACGGCCATAATCCTATCGCCATCATATGATGTAATAGTGCCACCTTCAGCGCGAATGATTTTTGCGGTACAATGGAGAAATGATCTATATATCTCAGCGGCGAATTCTGAGTTGTAGTTGTCGACGAGATTTGTTGATTCATTTATGTCAGCATATAGAACTGTTCCATCCAGTATGACTGCATCATTGTCAAGCTTGATGTCATTCGATTCAGGGACCACCAGGCCCTTGCGGGTTGACCATACGTCACAAAATATCTTCTTTATTTCTTCTTTGAGATCATCACTCAAAGCCATTTAAAATGTACTCCCTTGCGACCTCTAAAATACCTTTTTCCCCCACCTGATCGCCTTTTACCTAACTAGATATCTTTTGATGCCATGTAGTAAGTTTCGTCTGCCATTTCTTGTCTTTCCATATCACGATTCCATCTTTCCACATATTTTCTTTACCACCATTCTTATCTCCGTAAATCCAATTATCTGTTAGATTTGAATACGTTATAGATGAAATTTCAATATGATTTGGTCCAAATGCCTGGTTGGCAATCATTGTAGCATAGTTTACACATAATCCCAGGAAAACCAAATCATTATTATTATCATTTCTTGGGAGTCCTGCCTTTATAATGTAAACTTCGCCCCAATCAATACCAATTCCAAAATCAAGTTTGGAATACTGTTCAAAATATTTTGAAAATTTAACATCCAATGCCCATTTTAGTTGAAACGCTGCCTTAACTGCTGTTTCAATTTCATTTTTGTAGTGCGCGGGCCAAAATGCCAAGACACTATCTCCTTCATAGCTTCTTACTTCACCTCCATTTTCTAAAATTATTTTTGTGGCAATTGTTAAAAAAGACTTATGAATTTTGCCACAAGTCTCAGTGTCTTGTATATATAACAAATCAGTCGATCTACGTAGATCTATGCATAATGCCGTAAGTTTTACCTTATATGCCTTTTTTCCAAAAGCCACATCTTTTACTGACGGTATCATTTTTGTTTCGATAATTTCATAGTTGCCTTCCATGAAATCTTCGATTTTACTATCTAATTCAGTTATGTAACCCATACTTTATTTGATAATGAGTGAAAATATTAATAATAAAATCCCCAGCAATATATTAATAAAAAGCATAGCTACTGAGTACTTCACATACTTCATTTTATAGTCAACTATTTTCGACAAAGTATAGTTTTGACATGCATATTCAATTATTAATAATTCCTGCGTTGTTTCATTGACTGCTCTAATATATTCTTTTGAATTCTTATATTTCTTAATGTGACCATAATAAGTAATTCCATTTCTACTGACCTCTTCTTTTTCTTGAGGCGGTCTAGGCATGAATACAAAAATAGAAAGTGCGATACCGAGAATGGAAATAATAAAGAAAATAGAAATCAACGCAAAATAAGAAATTTCAATGAAACAACTCAGGCTACTTACTTTATTAAATATATCAAAAACTATTGATGCCCCCAAAATAGTTGTGATAATAAAGGTCTGAATACTTAATGCGATATTAGCCTTGGCGTCAGCTTTTGATATTAGTACCTGTTGATTATCAAATACTTTAGTTAAGATTGCTACTTTTTCTTGTTCAGTTGGCATAATACTTTTTTGTATTCCCGTTATATAATTATTCCATAACCAAATTTTCCACATTCATACAAACAACCGACAATGAATAATCTTTTGATGTCGAATTAATATACACCAACTACACCACTTAGGCAATATTATTTCCCCTCTCCCTCGTATTTTTGTCCGCGCAGATTAGCCATTCCACACATTTGACAATAAAATATTCCTTGCCCACCAACAACTTAAGTCCACAATTGCCTATTAATTATCAATATAACAGCGCTTCTTTCGTATATATTGAAAATCATAATAATATCAAAAAAGGAGAATCGATGATAAAAGCTTATGCCGCACTCGCGCCGGGCGGTAAACTGGAACCGTTCGAATACGACCCCGGCCCGCTGGGAAAACATGATGTCGAGATCGATGTTGAACACTGTGGAATCTGTTACAGTGACCTGAGCATGATCAACAATTCATGGGGATTCTCGCAATACCCGCTTGTGCCCGGTCATGAAGTTATCGGGACCATTGCCAAATCGGGTGAAGATGTCACCGATCTGAAGATCGGTCAAAGAGTCGGGCTGGGGTGGCATTCGGGTTACTGTATGACCTGTCCGAATTGCCTGAATGGCGACCATAATTTGTGCGTCAAGCAGGAAGGAACCATCATCGGCCGGCATGGAGGTTTTGCCAGGCAGGTTCGCGCCCATGATGCCAGCGTGGTAGTCCTTCCCAAGGGACTTGATATTAAGAGCGCCGGGCCCCTGTTCTGTGGCGGTATCACTGTTTTTAATCCGTTGTTACAATTCGGCGTCAAACCGACCGACAAAGTCGGGGTTATAGGCATCGGCGGATTGGGGCATATGGCCCTGATGTTCCTGAATGCCTGGGGCTGCAAAGTGACGGCTTTCACATCGAGCGATTCGAAAAAGGTGGAAGCAATCAAGATGGGGGCGCATCAAACAATTGACTCCCGCAACGCTGAAGAACTTGAAGCGGCGGCGGGACAGTTCGATTTTATTTTATCGACCGTAAATGTAAAACTCGATTGGAATACCTACCTGTCAACCCTGAACGCAAAGGGTCGGCTGCACTTTGTCGGAGCTGTCCTTGACCCCCTCGATATCGGAGTCTTTCCTTTAATCATGGGGCAGCGCTCAATATCCGGCTCACCGGTCGGAAGTCCGGCTGCTATTGCGAAAATGCTTGACTTCGCCGCCATGCATAAGATAAAGCCGGTCGTCGAGGAATTTCATTTTGATCAGGTCAACGAAGCCATTGAAAAATTGAAAAGTGGCAAAGCCCGCTATCGAATTGTCTTAAGCTGGTAAGTAAGAGTAAAGTCGAAATCCCCTGTCCGGAGCCCAAAGGGCGGAGGATGCTGAGCAAAGCGAAGCAGGTTTCGACTTCACGCCTTAATCCTGCCGATCAACAGGTGGTTTTATACTATCTTTTGCGGAAAAATATTAGTATCTTGGAATAATGAAAAGCAAATCATACACTGCAGGATTTGGCGGCCTGGGCATCGCCCCGGGGCTGCTGGTTGCCATCGCCCGTCTTAAATTCACGGAACCGACGCCCATTCAGAGCCGCTCGATCCCGATCGGGCTTGAAGGCAAGGACCTGATCGCGGTCGCTCAGACCGGAACCGGTAAAACCCTCGCTTTCGGCATTCCCATGATCCAGCGCCTGGCGCAACTTAAGGGACGTGGATTGGTGCTTCTGCCGACGCGCGAATTGGCGATACAGGTGGACGAATCGCTTCTGGCGGTGGGACGGTCGCACGGTCTCCGCACCGCCGTGCTGATCGGCGGGGTCCCGGAAGGAAAACAAATACGTGCGTTGGGAAAAAATCCTCGTATAATAATCGCCACTCCGGGACGTCTCGTGGATTTCCTCGAACGACGGATACTCAATCTCTCCAGTGTTAAGATTCTGGTTCTGGATGAGGCCGACCGCATGCTCGACATGGGCTTTGCACCGCAAATCAACAAGATTCTGCGGTCGGTTCCAGGAGAACGTCAAACCATGCTGTTCTCTGCGACTATACCGCCGGAGATTCTGGGGCTGGCCCATCAGCATATGAAGCTGCCCATCAATATTGCAGTCGCTCCGTCTGGGACCGTCGTCGAGAAAGTCGTGCAAGAGGTATTCTTCATCGAGAAGGAAGCGAAGAGTCGGCTGCTCGAGGTGTTGCTGGCCGAATATCACGGATCGGTCCTGGTCTTCACCCGCACCAAGCACGGGGCCCGCAAACTCACTCGCCATTTGCGCGTCATGGGACAATCCGTGGCGGAGATCCATTCCGACCGCAGCCTGGCGCAACGCCGCGATGCGCTTGAAGGCTTTAAATCAGGCAAGTACCGTGTGATGATTGCCACCGACATCGCCGCGCGAGGTATTGACGTGGTGGGAATCGAATTGGTGGTCAATTATGATCTGCCCACCAATACCCAGGACTATGTGCACCGCATCGGTCGAACCGCGCGGGCAGGCATGGCCGGACGGGCTATTTCTTTTGCTACGTTCGATCAGCGAAGCGACATCAGGGATATCGAAAAATTGATAAGAACCGGGCTCTCAATTAAGCAGGTCCCGGCGTTGCCGTTCGATCGCGCCCCGCGCACCCTGCCGGCCTTTGTACTGGAGCAACAGCGTGCCGAAAAACCGCAAAAGCCCTTCGGCCGCTCATTGAAAAAGAAAACGACCACACGCCGCCGCCGATAGGTGGTCGAGCGGCGCCAGCGAGAGTCTGACCCGTGTCGCAATAATCTGCACAAAATTAAAGACTGTTAATTCTCCCGGTCGCAAATATCTATGGTATTGCGTAAGACTTCAGTTTGCAGCCGGTATGGCCGATATGATAATGGGGGACAGCTTCTTATATAATTTGATGAGGCAACAGGAAAATGGAACGTCGAAAAATCGAAAGACATGCTCCCAGGGAATACATTATGGTCTATGATGATCGGGACGGGCGACCTCTGGGCAAACTGATCAATCTTTCCACTGACGGAGCCATGTTTATTACAGACGGGCCTATCAAACCCACAACTATTCTTCAATGCCGGGTGAAGTTAAAGGAACCGATATTGGGGCACGACAAAATCTATTTCGCCGCCGAGTGCCGCTGGTGCAGGAAAAATGTCGCGGCAGGTCACTGGGAATCCGGTTATCACCTGCAAGTGTCAGGCATTGAGGCGGACCTGATTTCATACATGGTTCTGGGTTTCAAGCTATGTGACTGGGGTGATGAAGACTTGCCTGACGTGAAAACAACCGAAATGGAGAACCGCCGAAAGTCGGTTAGATTCGAATTCGATGGAGCCTTCCCTGTTTATGAATTTCGCGGCTACCGGCAGTTGGGCACGCTGGCCGATATCAGCATCGAAGGAATCCGGATTTTCACGGAGAAGCGTTTTGACAGGGACGAAATATTCCGGTGCCGTATCAAATTACCCAGGAAAGTATTTCAGCAGGATTTTCTGGTGCTGGAAGCCAGGTGTATGTGGTGCCGAAAACAGAAGGGCGTCGCTCGTTATGAATCCGGACATATGCTTTTAAATACCTCAAAAGAGGACCTTGCAATAATATTACATCTCCTCATATATTATGCCAGGCCTCAGCGTACTAAACGAAAAATACTTATTGCCGAATGAAGAGCCAATAAATCTGCCAGCCCGCGGATGTCCAATAGATTACGAAAATCGTCTAATCGTCCACATTACTTTACCACGATTTATATCGGCTCCGTAGAAGTCCGCAATCCATGTTATTACTTCAGTTGACGGCCCGGAAAATTGATTAGTGTCTGGATCTAATAACTTTCGCAAGATAATCTCGTATATTAATTAGAGAGCATTTTATCTAACTATAGATGAGGTTCCTGCCGTGACCAGGTTGGCAAGTCGGGCCGTAATAGTATTCTTAATCATGACTATCTTTGCAACGCTGCAGGGTGGGTGCAGCAAATCGGTGGATAGCGGGCCTGTCAGTCCAACGGTGATTTCCGCGGCGCCTTTGGATGCCTCCGTTGGCCGGGAATATACCTACACGGTAATTGCGACCGGCAACCCACCACCGATCTTCAGCCTGGCTCAGGCCCCCGAGGGTATGACGATTGACCAAGTGAGCGGCTTGATCTCCTGGGTGCCGACTTCAGACAGCTATTTTGATTCGAAAGTCAGCGTCGATGTGAGCAATCAGGGCGGCCGTGTCTCCCATGAGTTCGTGATACAGGTCACCGGTAAAAACATCGACGGATGGGAGACGAGCAGTCTTGTCGCGGAAGATATCGACCCGGCGGCGATTCGATCGATAGCGAGTGATATCGAGGCAGGCATATATCCCGGGATTAAGAGCCTTTTGATTGTCAGAAACGGACAACTGGTATTTGAGAATTATTTCAACGGCGGCACCCGGAACACCTCCTTGAATATTTACTCGGCGGAGAAATCAATAACCTCGTGCCTGATGGGAATTGCGATCGACAATGGATTAATTGCCGGCGTTGATGAACCACTCTATTCTTTTTTCCCGGAATATGATGCCTTTGATAATTGGTCGGCATGGAAAGAAGCAATTTGTCTTAAACATCTTTTGACGATGACATCCGGTTTTGAGCTGGAGGGAGCGAATTACAATCTCTGGATGAATAACATCGGGCCGAGAGATTGGATCAAATTCTACCTCGATTTACCGGTTGTATTCTCTCCGGGCAAGGCCCTTGATTACAAAAGTCTGTGTGATCGTCTGGCGGGTCATGTGGTGGAGCGGCAGGCGCAAACAACATTGCCGCAGTTTGCGGCGGACCGGCTGTTCAAGCCCCTTGGCATGGCCTATTACAATTGGTACGGATGGAACCCGGTCAACAGTTCCATGATTTCGGGACTGCTGAGACTAAGGGCGATCGATATGGCCAAGGTCGGTCAGATGTATCTCGATGGCGGTATGTGGCAGGGCAACCGGATCGTCTCCGAGGACTGGGTGACGCGCTCAACGACCCTATTCCGGGGCAACTATGGCTATAACTGGTGGGTATATGTATGGGCGACGCCGGTCGGTAATATTAGAGTGTACTACGCGTATGGCAATGGCGGCAACAGTATTTATGTAATAGAAGAGCTGCAGATGGTCGTTGTCTTCACCGGCGATTACTTCGTTCAGCCCGATCAATGGGACCAGCAGTATGACCTGATGAAATATCAAATCATCCCGGCGGCAGGCGACAGCATGTAGGACATCTCGCCTTCAGTCTGAGAGAGCTTCAGAGCGCTGTCAGAGATTGCCTGGCCGGGGTGTTCGATCCACATTGAAATTCAGTACACTCCCTGTCTTAAAATGAATGTTCGCCTTTTTAAAATACTAAAAGTTACGAAAAACGTCTAATCGTCCCAGCTTTATTTGTACCCAAAATCCTATATTATTTATTAATTACTTTTGCCGAAATAGTGGTCCTGTTTTATATTCCGGATGTTTGAAAAGAGATTACGACAATCGTGAATATTGAATCGGCGGGAGTCCTGGGACTCCCTGCGAAAACCGAATAAAGGAAGCACCATAATGACAGATTTGAATCACCCGGTTTTGGTAACCGGTGCCAGCACCGGTATCGGCAACCACCTGGTCAAATATCTGGCCGCGCAAGGGCACCTTGTTTATGGTACCGCCCGCAAAGAGGACGACCTGGCGGCGCTGGGAAAGATTGAGAATGTCGTTCCGATCGAGCTCGATGTCAGAAACGCGGAGCAAATCCGGCAGGCCTTCACTTTCATTTCCGGCCGCGGTACGGGGTTGTACGGCCTGGTGAATAATGCCGGCCTGGGGGAACTCGGGATGATTCCCTCCTGGACCGATGAGGAGGTATTAAATATTTTTAATGTCAATGTCTTTGGCCCATATCGCATGACCAATGCCTTTCTTCCGCTGCTGCTTGAGTCAAAAGGAAGGATCGTCAATATCGGCTCTCAGGGCGGCGTGATTACCTACAAGTATTACGGCCCGTACACCATGACCAAACATGCACTGGAAGCGTATACTACTACTCTGAACTTCGAACTGAATCAGTACGGAGTGCAGGCAAGCATTGTTCAGCCGGGGGGGATTATCTCCAATATCGGTGCCAATTCGATGCCCGCTACGATCGCACGTTTTAAACGCGCTACGGCTCCCTTCACCGAAGAAGCGGAGCTGGTCCTGGCCGGCTTTGAACAGGAACCCTCTCAGGAGTCTGATGAAGAGGAATCAGAAACAGTACGGAAACCATCTTCGCCGGAGATTGTCGCAATCGCTGTATATGAGGCGCTGTTTTCGGAGCGGCCGAAGACTCGGTACCTGGTCGGCACCAAATGGGAGGGCGACCGGGTGCTCAATGAATTGCTGGCCAAGTTGCTTGATGAAAACGACAATCCCCGGCACAATTACTCGCGGGATCAACTGGTGGCACTGCTGGACCAGCACATTCTCGACCGGCGCCACCTGGAATGATTAAAAAATTCGGCGGAAACCAAAAAGATAGGGCCGCGAAACTTTGAAATCGAGCGAACGGGCTCGCTGCAGGGCACGCTTTTTTATTGCCATTTTATCAATAATTCCATAGATTCAATTTGCAACAGGCAGGGGCGCACATCGTTGCGCTCAGCATCTTCGACAAGCTCCTGCTCTGATGGAACTATTAATGGCGGGAACCCGGCCTATGTCTCAAATTGATATTGCTCTGGAAAAGATTGGAGTCCTCGTTGGAGACTTTCAGAGCCATGAGTCTCATTACAAATCTGCCACGTACCTGGAAGCCGAAGCCCGCAAAGACTTCATTGACAAGTTTTGGATTG
The DNA here is from genome assembly GCA_002838945.1 of candidate division Zixibacteria bacterium HGW-Zixibacteria-1. NCBI lineage: Bacteria > Pseudomonadati > Candidatus Zixiibacteriota > candidate division Zixibacteria bacterium HGW-Zixibacteria-1. Next base: position 22,173 of record PGXB01000028.1, on the reverse strand, counting down.
CCTTCGGCTGGGATGTGAACCACGAACAGCAGACCAATCCTTATGAGCAGGAAGTCAAAGTGGAGCGGGGTGTCACGGTAGGAGGCATTCAGCGCCGTGCAGATTACGCCTTCTATCTAAAACCAAACTATCACGATGTGCGTTTCTTGGTTGAAGCAAAGAAACCGGCCGGAGAACTTGCGACTGTTGAAAATTATTTTCAGTTGATCCGTTACGGCTGGAATAGCAACATCCCCCTTGCCGTCCTCACCGATTTTGAGCAGCTCCACATCATCGATTGCCGTTTTCGCCCCGACCTGGGAACCACCTTGGATCGGGCAATCAAGAAGTTCCATTATACCGATTATACGAATAGTGAGAAGCTTGCGGAAATCTACTGGCTATTTTCGCGCGAGGCTGTTGATGACGGGTCGATAGATAAACGCGCCAAAGAACTTCCCAAACCGCGTGGCAAGGCCATACAACGCGGTCTGTTTCCCGGTGGTTACCAAAGCATCGATGAATCGTTTCTTGGTGAACTGGACGGGTATCGCACGTCCCTGGCCCGCACCTTTAAGAACAGAAACCCGGAGCTAAACAGCGAAACACTGACTGAACTGGCCCAACGCACCCTCGACCGCCTCGTCTTCCTTCGCTTTCTCGAAGACAAAGGGATCGAACCGAAACGACTCGTTGAATCCTTCGGCGAAAAGGGTACCGTATGGGGTGATTTTGTCGCAACCAGTCGCCGCCTCGACAGCATTTATAATGGCATCGTCTACAAACGCCATGACCTCCTCGACAGCCCAAAGTTTCGGGTGGATGACACGGCCTTTGCCGATATTTGCGAAGGTCTGGCCTACACCAATTCGCCCTATGATTTCAACGCAATTCCGATCCACATTCTCGGATCAATTTATGAACGCTTTCTTGGCAAGGTCATTGTAGCCACCAACAAGCGAGCTACTGTCCAGGAGAAACCGGAAGTTCGCAAAGCCGGCGGCGTCTATTACACGCCAGAATATATCGTCCGCTATATCGTCGATAACACTGTTGGCAAACTTATTGCCGGTAAGACACCCAAAGAAATCGCGGAGATGCGTTTTGCCGACATCGCCTGCGGCAGTGGATCGTTCCTGCTGGGTGTCTTCGACCTGCTGCTTAAGTATCATGGCCACTATTACAACGAAAACCCCAAAAAAGCACGCAAGGGCGATTGCATCAAGCGCGACGGCAAACTCTACCTTTCGTTGCGCAAGAAGCGGGAAATCCTGCTGAATAATATCTACGGCGTGGATATCGACGCCCAGGCCGTTGAAGTCTGCCAGCTCTCCCTTTACCTGAAACTTCTGCAGGAAGAGACTGAGGCCAGCGCTCAATCGCACCAGTTGGAGTTTCACGAGACTTTATTGCCGCCACTCAATAAGAATATCGTCTGCGGCAATTCCCTAATCGGAACGGATATCCTGGATGGACAGCTTTTCCCCCAGGAAGAGGAACGCAAACTCAACCCGATGAACTTCGAGGACGCATTCCCTGTTGTGATGAAGCGCGGCGGCTTTGATGCTGTCGTTGGGAATCCGCCTTATGTTCGCCAAGAATCCCTTGGCGCGATGTTCAAAAATTATGTACAAAATCACTTTGAGACTTACGCTAGCACAGCCGATCTTTACACTTACTTTATTGAAAAGGCACACAAAATTCTTAAACTAAAGGGACTATTTGGTTACATAGTTTCCAACAAATTTATGCGGACAAATTATGGAAAACCGCTCCGCAGCTTTTTGGCAAGCAGGACGACACTCCATCAAATCATCGACTTCGGGGAACTCCCTGTATTTGAAAATGCCGCCACATTCCCGGCGATTCTGATAACGCGCAATACACCTGCCAAGAAGCAAAACTACATTCATGCCGCAATCAAACGCCTCAATTTTACCACACTCACAGACGAGATCATTAACAGTGGGGAACAGCTGGACGAATCGGCTCTCGCGGTAGAGAGTTGGACACTTACACTCCCCAAAAATCTTGTTGTTCTGAGCAAACTCAAAGCCAGAAGCTTACCGCTTGGGAATTATGTCCTTGGGAAAATTTACCGCGGAATTTTGACTGGATTTGATAAGGCCTTCTTGATAGACGACGCTACATGTGAAAAGCTCATCGCAGAAGATGCAAACAGCGCCATGGTCTTGAAAAGATATGGTATCGGCGATGATGTTAGAAATTACGCAATACGAGATAGCCAACGCTGGCTTATTTTCTTTCCGCGTGGGTGGACAAATAAGAATAGACCACCGAAGGTGTCGGCTTGGAGTTGGATCAGCAAAGAGTTCCCGGCAATAGCAAATCATCTTGAGCCATATGCCAAGGATGCCAGTAAGCGCTGCGACCAAGGCGAATATTGGTGGGAACTTAGGGCGTGCACTTATTATGATGACTTCGAACGACCCAAAATAGTATGGCCCGAAATAGCCAAAGAAGCCCGATTTGCTTTTGACACTGATTTTTTGTTCCTCAACAAAACGTGTTTTATTTGCCCTGTTGACGACAAGTATCTGCTCGGCCTGCTCAACTCAAAAGTGATTTGGTTCTTTCTCAAGAACACCTGCTCCGTCTTGGGTGATGCTGACAAAGCTGGACGGCTGTTACAACAAAAAATCTATCTCGAACAAGTTCCTATTCGAGAGTTGAACCTCAGGGTCAAGGACGAGAAAACCCGCCACGACGAAATGGTCTCGAAGGTAGAGGCGATGTTGGAGGCAAAGAAGCAGTTGGCCAAGGCGCAAACCGATAAAGATAAGACCTACTACGAGAACAAATGCATATCCCTTGACCGCCAAATTGACCGCCTCGTCTATGACCTTTACGATCTGACCGAGGACGAGATAAAACTGGTTGAAGAGTCCACCAAGTCCGCGTAGTTCTGGTGCCGTACGCACCCGGCAGCTATCGTTGCAATTGGCTTGCCCGTCTTAAGAATTAACTTTACTCCAATTGAGCCGGGAATTGAATTCTCCAAAGAAAAAGATTTCGGTAACACCAGGATAGATCAAACCGGGCGCCGGATCTGCCCGATTTCCATGAAGCTGTCAGTCATTTTCATGAAACACTATCGGACCTGGCGCGGCATATTGAGGCAGGGACCGAATTCCGGGACATCACGGCCGAAATACTCCTGCAAGGTCCTTTTTCTGATGCGATGACGCACGCCGGTCAACTGGCCTTGCTTTGAAGGCTGGCCGGCAGCCCGGTTCCGCCCGAGAACTTTATCTATGCCGATATTAATCCGGCCAATCTCGGTCCCGATCAGCCGCCTCCGGCCAGACCGGATAAAGAATGGCCGGAAGCTCCTGACAGCGACAAATCCCGATAAAAGTCAATCGGGCAATATCGGACAACTCCTTCTTTGGTTATCACCACCCGAGCGCCTTTTTCACGCCTTCGGCGTAGGCCTTGTCGGCTTTCGCGAAATGCCCGAGCTGCCTTTCGATTATTTCTTTTGGTACACCCGACATGGCGCCGGCGATGGCCTTGTGCAAGCGCTGACGTTCATCCTTAGGCATCAACCGATAGAGGTTGCCGGCCTGGGTGTAATCATCGTTGCCTTCGCGGTGATTGTACCGATCGGCATCACCGCTGATCTTTAGCGGCGGCTCTTTGAAGCGGGCATCCTCAGCGGGCCCGCCAAAGCTGTTCGGTTCATAATTGACATCTCCGCCATAGTTGCCGTCAAATCGCAGCACCCCGTCGCGATGATAAGTGTTGACTGCGTGGCGCGGACGATTGACCGGCAGACTCTCATAATTCACACCCAAACGATAGCGATGGGCGTCGGCATATGAAAAGATGCGGAATTGGAGCATTTTATCCGGACTCTGACTGATACCGGGCACCATATTGGCGGGCGAAAACGCCGACTGTTCTATTTCAGCAAAGTAATTCTCCGGGTTGCGATTCAATTCCAGGACACCGACATCAATGAGCGGGAATTCCCCGTGGGGCCAGACCTTGGTAAGATCGAATGGGTTATAAATAGTTTTCTCGGCCTGCTCCTCCGTCATCACTTGAATCTTTAAGTTCCACCTGGGAAAATCTCCCTTCTCGATGGTTTCAAAGAGGTCACTCTGATGACTCTCCCTATCTTTGGCTATGATAGCCGCCGACTCTTCTCCGGTCATACACTGAATTCCCTGGGCCGTTTTGAAATGGAACTTGACCCAGAATCTTTCATTCTTCTTGTTAATAAAGCTGTAAGTGTGACTGCCGTAACCGTTAATATGGCGATAGCTGCGCGGCAGCCCTCGATCGGAAAAGAGGATGGTGACTTGATGCAGGCTTTCCGGCGAAAGCGACCAGAAATCCCACTGTGCCGTGTTGCTTCTTAGGTTGGTTTTCGGGTCCCGTTTCTGGGTATGGATAAAATCGGGAAACTTATAGGGGTCGCGGACAAAAAAGACCGGCGTGTTATTGCCGACCAGATCCCAGTTGCCTTCGTCCGTATAGAACTTCATCGCGAAGCCCCGGACATCACGTTCAGCATCGGCGGCACCACGCTCTCCGGCAACGGTGGAAAACCGCAGAAGACAATCGGTCTTTTTACCCACGGCGGAGAAAAGTTTGGCCTTGGTGTATTTGGTGATATCATGAGTGACGGTCAGGGTGCCGTAGGCGCCCGAACCTTTGGCGTGCACCACTCGCTCGGGAATACGCTCACGATTAAAGTGAGCATGTTTCTCGAACAACTGCCAATCCTGGACCAGCAGCGGACCGCGCGGCCCGGCCGTCAAGGCATTCTGGTTGTCACCGACCGGGATGCCGGCCGAGGTCGTCAATTGCTTTTTCTTCTTTGACATGGTTTATCCTCCTCTGTTTTGATAAATATACGGTCGATATTCGTCTTATTATTAAAATTAGATAATTGATTTTATCTAATATTAGATATAGTCAAAATTAAAGTCAAAAAATAATACTTTCTTTTACCCCGCAGAACAACATGAAATTCGCGGACCTGAAAGTCTTTTAGTGTTTTTTCACCCGTCACTTTGTTGTCATTTTAATTGATTTCGTGGTCAGCAGAAATTATTTTGTTGCAGTCAATTATATCTACTGTTAAAGTCGAAAATAACGGGACTTTGACACAGGTGCCGATGGAGACAAAATGATTACAATACGTGAATTGCAGCCCGAAGACGACCTGGCAGCCGTCCTTAAACTTTGCCGGGACTTCTTTCTTGAATACGAGGAGCATCACAAAGAATTTTTCGATACCGATAACCTGACCGATGCCGATATCTCGGGCCGCTTTCTGGAGTCCATGACCTCTGACACCAGCGCCACTATAATTGCACTTGTTGATGATAGGATTGCCGGTTATGCCTCGGTCGCCGTGCGTGAGCAGCCGCGTTTCTATAAAATCAAGAAAGTCGGCGCCATTTCCGCTCTTATGGTTGCAGAAGAATACCGTCGCCGCGGCATTGCCACTCAGCTTCTCGCGGAATCAAAAGCCTATTTCCGGCGGCAGGGGATTAAGTACTTTACTTTCTATACGGCGACCGCCAATCTGGCGGCCATTCGGCTTTATGAAAAGTGCGGCATGGCTGTCCTCCACACCGCCTTCATCGGAGAAACATAAAACAAGATTTATCCTTGCGGCCAACGCCGGCCCTTAACCAAAAAAAGGCAACAATCCTAATCAATTCCCGTCACATTATGGTAGATCATTTTGAATCTATCATAAAGCGTGATAAAGGAGTTAGGCATGGTTTATTTCAAGAGCTGCATCAGGCTTGTTTGTCTTCTTGTACTGGCTTTGGGGGCTCAGGCCTCAGATATCGACATTTTCACCGCTGCCGAACAGGGAAATCTCGATGCCATTATGGAACTGGTGCGGGCAAACCCGCAGTTGGTGAGTGCGACTGATAATGGTGGATACAGTCCTTTGCACAAGGCCGTTTACAACGGCCACCTGGAAAGCGTCGAGTATCTCCTATCGCAGGGAGCGAATATCAATGCAACTTCGGTGAGCGGCAGTACACCCATTCACGGAGCCGCCTTTTACGGTCACCCGGAGATGGCTCGCCTCCTGCTTGATAAGGGAGCCTCGGTTGACATGGTCAATGCGGGCGGATATACACCTCTCCTGAGTGCCGGTGCCGGTAATCATGGCGACATTGTCCGGCTGTTAGTCGAAAAGGGAGCCAATATAAATATTATAGCGGGCGACGGGCGCAGTCCTCTCTATCAGGCGGTATGGAATGCTGATGCCGACCTGACAAGATTTCTTCTGGATAATGGGGCCGAGGCCAATATCAGGACCGAGATGGGTATTTCACTGCCCTACTTTGCAACTTCCCTGAGAGATCGGGAATTCGGTCTCATGCTTCTCGAAAAAACAATTGATTTCGCGGAAAAAGACGCCCTGGGTATGAGCATGCTTCATTACTCGGCGGCTCGCGGATTCACGGAGCAGGTTCAGATGCTGCTTGACAGGGGTCTCTATGTCAACGCCGAAGACAGTCTTGGACGAACGCCACTGTTTTATGCTTCACTCTGGGGGCATGATGAGGTAGTCAACTTGCTTAAAGCGCACGGGGCCGCGGCCGGTGAAGTGGCGCAGCCATGGTTCAAAGATGACTATCTTGGCAGGCCGATCCCCGGAAAAATCCCGACCAAGTTTGTCGGGGACGAGCTGAGAACGCCGTTCGCCCCGCATGGGCAATTGACCTTTTCTCCCGACGGCAACGAAATGATCTGGTGCCATCAGGCGATGCCGATTCAGGCAATGTGGTACACCAGGCAAATAAATGGAGCTTGGCAGCAGCCGACAATCGCACCCTTCACCGATCCCGCCCTGGAATACGCCGATGGCAATCCCTGTTTTTCCGCCGACGGCAAGCGCATCTATTATCATACCCATCGACCGTTATCCGAAGACAGGGATCGAGAGGAGAAATCGAATATTTGGTATGTTGAGCGATCCGGCGATGGCTGGAGCACGCACGCCCCATTGGGACCGCCGGTCAACACCGATCAAAACGAGTACGGACCGGCCATAGCGCCCTCCGGTAACCTGTACTACATTGGTGAGGGATATGAAGACACCTTCGGTACCGGGGATATCTATCTATCAGAATTTGTTAATGGCGCCTATACCACACCCCGTAACCTGGGACCGGCCATCAACGGCGAGTACCATGAGCTGCATCCGGCGGTGCCTTCGGATGAAAGCTATATCATTTTCGCATCCGATCGCCCCTACATGTTCCAGCGAAATCTCCAGCTCTATGTCTCTTTCAAAAATAATGGTGGATGGACGGAAGCGGTGCCACTTGGCAGAACTATTAACCAGGGGCATACCTGGCACCCCTTTATTACGGCCGACGATAAATTCGTGTTCTATCAACAGGGTGTTGACTATAACTGGTTTAGTACGGCCCTGATTGAAGACATCAGGCAGGCAATGCTCGGGCCGGATCGGGTTGAAGCAGTCACGCCCATCCCTGTTTTGCGAAAAAGTGAACAGGTTTTCGAGCATGCTTCTACCAATGACATCGCCTTGGGAGATCTTGACGGCGATGGTGATCTCGACGCAGTTTTCTCGAACATGCGCCTCAACGACTCCCGCATATATCTCAATGACGGTCTGGGGCGATTCACTCCAACAGAGCAACTTCTGACCCAGCAGGGACACGGCGTCGATCTCGGGGATCTCGATGCTGATGGTGATCTGGATATTTTCATTACCTGCGCCGGATTTGGTGCGAACAATGTCGAATCGCATCGTCCCAGCAAAGTTTACTTCAACGACGGCAGGGCCGGCTTTACGGTTTCCGCGCAGGACCTTGGAGATTCGTTATTAAGCGGCAATGATGTTGAACTCCTCGATATTGACAACGATGGTGACCTGGACGCGTTGGTCGTTTATTATCAGGAGGATAATGGGATTTACCTCAATGATGGCCACGGGCAGTTTACCCGATCCGACCAGACATTTATTACCGGCTCTAATTGGGTTGACCTTGACGGCGACGGCGATGTAGATATTTTTCTTCGGGAACCCGGCGTCGGCTTCAAAACGCTTCTTAATGATGGCTCCGGACATTTCACCGAGTATTGGTCAAGGGTCGATAGCGGCCTGAATCGCGGTGGTGTCGGCTTTGGCGATATCGACGAAGATGGTGACCTTGATGTCATAATTGCCTTCCTGGATGAGTCGGAACATCGCTATTCGACATTATGGTACAATGACGGAACCGGGCGCTTTGATGAGTCGGATGCAAAACTTCCGCTGACGCGCTATGCCAGGATGGCGGTAGGGGATCTTAACGGCGACAGCCACCCGGATGTGTTCGTCAACAACTTCGGTCTCCCCAGTGCGGTATGGCTTAATGACGGCAGAGGCGGTCTATTCGACTCGGGCATCAGACTGCCCGGTGAATGGCAGAATACGAGCTGCCCCCTGGGCGATTTTGATAATGACGGTGATCTTGATGTATTTATCTCCGCCTTTGGCGGCGGCCCCAACGAGATCTGGTTTAATGAGCAGTGAATCGGCCGATATTCCGCTCTTATAGTGCAGGGCTCAATTACGCCTGTTTATCAACTGTCTGAGAATGTATTGATTCGATAATCTCTCTTCGTTTCGAGGATAGATAAGTGTACAGCGCCGGTATCACGAAAAGCGTCAGGCCGAGCGAAAATAATAATCCACCGATAATGACAATACCCATCGACACCCTGCTTTTGGAAGCCGCCCCGATGGCCAGTGCAATCGGCAGCACACCAAAAGCGGTCGCCAGACTGGTCATCAGAATCGGACGGAAACGCTGTACGGCAGCATCGATTACCGCTTCGACCATTCCCAGCCCCTGGTTTCGGCGCTGGTTGGCGAATTCAACAATCAGGATACCATTCTTGGTGACGATTCCGACCAGGGCGATAATCCCGATCTGGCTGAAAATATTGAAAGTCTGGCCGAAGAACCAGAGTGACAATATCGCTCCGGCCAGGGCCAGCGGAACGGTGAACATGATAATCAACGGATCCCGGAAACTCTCGAACTGTGCCGAGAGAATCAGATATACCAGGATCAGGGCCAGGATAAAAGCAAACAGAAGCGTGTTCGAACTTTCGGCGAATTCCTTGGCCGTCCCGGATAGAGTCGTCGAGAATGATTCATCCAGTACCTCGCCGGAGATTTTATCCATCTCGTCGATCGCCGAGCCGAGCGTGAAACCGGGAGCCGGCGAGGCACTCACGGTCCCCGAGACATAACGGTTAAAGCGGTACAACTGCGGCGGATTGGTCCGGTAGGACATGGTCACGACATTATCAAGCTGAATCAACTTATCCTGATTATTCCGGACATATATCGAACTGAGATCGAGCGGCTCATCGCGATTGACACGGTTGGCCTGCGCAATAACCGAATACTGCTTGCCGTTAAAGATAAAGAATCCATAACGCTGACCGCTGAAATACAACTGCAGAGTTTCCGCGATATCACGGATAGTGATCCCCAGTGCCCGCGCCCGGTCGCGATCGATCTCAATGGTCAACTCCGGTTTGTTGAATTTTAAATTCAGATCGACAATCTCGAAAACCGAATCGGCCTGCGCCCGGGCCATGAAGGCCGGCAGGACCTCCTTCAGCTTATCCATGGTGGGGGCCTGGATAACATACTCCACCGGCAGACCCGAGCGGCGGCCGCCGCCGATAGTCTGCTCCTGGGTCACGAAGGCGCGGGCAAAAGATTCGGCCCGCAGCCTGGCCGAAAGAGCATTGGCTATTTCCTGCTGACTTCTTTCCCTCTGATCCGGCGGGACCAGATTGATTCTTATAAAACCGGAATTGGCCGCACCGCTGGAACCGAATCCGGGAGCAGTCAAAGAAAGAATCGCCTCTTTTTCCGGAATTGTATCGACGATTTTAATCAGGTTCCCGACATAACCACGCATGGCATCATAAGCGGTCCCTTCCGGGGCCGTTATATTGATCGACAGGCGGCTCTTATCCTCCATCGGGGCCAGCTCCGATGGAATCAGGGCGCCGACTCCGAAAATGATCAGCACCGAGACAACCATGATTACCGGTGCCAGCCAGCGACGGGCAATGAATCGGCTCAGCCAACGGTGATAACCGGAAACCAGACGTTTGAATAACTGCTCGCTGAGCTGGAAAAATTTAGTCTCGTGGTGGCCTTTGTGCAAAATCCGGGCGCTCATCATCGGAGTCAGCGTCAGGGAAACGAAAGCTGAGATTAGTACCGCCCCCGCCACGACAATACCGAACTCCCGAAACAGGCGGCCGGTTAATCCCTGGAGAAAGATGATCGGCAGGAACACCGACGCCAGGGTGATCGTCGTCGATATGATGGCGAAATAAATCTCTCGTGAGCCCTGGTGACCGGCCTCGCGAGGCGGTATCCCCCGCTCAATTTTGCTGTAAATATTCTCCAGCACGACGATAGCGTCATCAACCACGATCCCGGTCGATAAGACGATACCAAGCAAAGTCAGAATATTGATGGTGAAACCGGCGGCGTACATTATGAAAAAGGCGCCGATCAGCGAAATTGGAATCGCCACCAGCGGGATAATAGTCGTTCGCCAATGTCGCAAAAAGGCAAAAATAACCAGAAGAACCAGCAAAAAGGCAATTAGGATCGTCTCTTCAACTTCCGTAATAGCCTTGCGAATGTTGGCAGTAACGTCCTGGGTTATTTTGACACTGATGTCCTCAGGCAGTTCCCGCTTGATCTGCTCCACCCGGCGATAAACCTCATCGGCGATGGCAATATGATTTGAACCGGGCTGCGGTGTCACCGCCACCGCCACCATCGGTATCCCGCCGTCGCCTCGCAAAAGCGTCCGCTCGTTTTCCGGCGCGAGAACCGCTTCGCCGATATCGCGCAGTCTCACAACCGAACCCTGCGTCTCTTTGATAATCAGATTATTAAACTCTTCCGGCGTGGACATCCGTCCGAAAGTTCGGATCGACAGTTCGGTATTGTAACCCTCGATCAAACCGGAGGGTAATTCGACATTCTCCTGGTTGAGAGCGCTTCTGACATCCAGCGGCGTGAGTCCATGGGCGGCCAGCCGACCCGGGTCGATCAGCAGTTTCATGGAATATTTCTTTTCACCCCAAATACCGATTTCACTGATACCGGGAATGGTTTGCAAACGCTCTTTGAAAATATCATTGGCGATGGAGGACAACTCCAGAAGCGTCCGTCGATCGCTTTGAATCGCCATAGATAATATCACTGTCGCATCGGCATCGGCTTTGGATATGATCGGAGGATCGACATCGGTGGGAAGATTGCGCTGGGCCCGGGAAACGCGGTCCCGAACATCATTGGCAGCCGCTTCCATGTTCACACCCAGTTCAAACTCCACCCTGATCGAGCTGCGGCCGTCACGGCTTGTCGAAGTCAGCGACCTGATTCCGGAAATCCCGTTTATGGATTCTTCCAGCGGTTCCGTAATCTGCGATTCGATAACATCGGCATTGGCTCCCGTGTAGCTGGTGGAAACAGAAACCACCGGGGGATCGACACTGGGATATTCACGGACTCCAAGGAAGAGAAAACCGATAACGCCGAAAAGGACGATCAGAATCGACATGACCGTCGCCAGAACCGGACGATTGATACAAATCGAAGATATTATCATAGATCGGTTCCGTTACTCAGTGGAGAAATCGGAAATCTGAACCGGTTTGCCGTCGGTAACCTGCATTAGGCCGGTCAGGATAAGAGTATCGCCAGGATTCAAACCCCGGCTGATTTGGACCGACCTTTCGGTCCTGATGCCGGTCGTAACCGGAACCGAACGAGCCAGACCATTTTCGCAGATAAAAACTTTATCGCCTTCAAGCTGGGGCAGAATGGCCCCGGTCGGAATGACAATCGCCTCTGGAATCCGTTCCAGCGTAATCTCGACCCGGGCGAACGAACCCGGAATCAAACGTCCCTCGGGATTCGGAATGGTGGCGCGGGCCTTAAGAGTCCGCGTGGCCGGATCGACTTTGATTTCGACGGCATAAATCCTTCCCTGGTGTTTTTCCTCTATATCCCCGGCCTGAATCATAACATCCGTCCCGGCCTTGAGCTTGCCGGAATATTTTTCAGGCACCGAAAATTCCACTTTGATCGGGTCGATATCCTGCATTGTGGCCACCAGCGTAGTCGGTGTCACATATGACCCTTCGCTGACATAACGCAGGCCGACCACCCCGTCGAAGGGCGCCATAATCTCGGTTTCGGCCAATTGCGATTCGATCACTTCTCGCTCCGCCCGGATAATATTAAGAGCGTTTTGAGCCCGATCGAAATCTTCCTGGCTGATGCCGTTGATATCATACAATGCCTTTTTGCGCCGCACCTCATCGACCGACAGGGTTTCTTCGAGCTGCTTGCGTTTCAGCTGCGCCTGCAGTTCGCGGTCGTTTATCTTAAGAAGAATATCGCCGCGCCGGACTCCCCGGCCCTCTTCAAAAGAGACAGTGATCACGCGGCCCGATACTTCCGGCCGCAATTCGACTTCCTCATTGGCCAGAAGCGTTCCGGTGGTAAAAATCTTATTTTCTATCGGTTGCGGGCGCAATACCATCGCCTCGACCGAAATCGCCCTCCCGGCCCCGCGGACAGCGGGCGCATCATCGCCGCTATTGCAACCGGCAATGAGCAGAAGCACCGATATAATCAAAAACCAGATCGTTTTCATTCTATATATACAAGTGGTTGCCATAATTCGTCTAATATATAACAAAGATTTCCCGGTAAAAAGACAATTTTTAAGGCCCCGCCGGAAGAGGCAATTATTTAATTAGCCTGGTCAGGATATTTTTTTTCCAAGGATGATCCGCAAAAGTAATACGGCCAATATACAAAAATCCCCCGGTCAGGCCGGGGGATTCATATTTCCGAGTCATATACGATTGCTTTAGAGTATGTCTTTATTAGGTGCCTGCGATTGCTCGGTAAAATCAATGATCTTTTTCATCATGCTGATCGTTTCCACCGGATGCTTGCCGACAGCCGTTTCACCCGACAGCATCACATAATTCGAACCGTCCAGGATGGCATTGGCCACGTCGCTTACCTCGGCGCGGGTCGGCCTCAGGTTTTCGGTCATGCTTTCCAGCATCTGGGTGGCGGTAATGACTGTCTTCCCCCGCTGTTCGCACTTTTTGATGATCATTTTTTGCAGGATCGGAACCTCGTAAATAGGGAGAGACACCCCCAGGTCCCCTCGGGCAACCATTATACCGTCGGCGACATCCAGTATCTCGTCAAGATTCTCGATGCCGTCTTTGTTCTCGATTTTGGCAATTAGCTGACAACTGAAATTGGTTTTTGAAATGAAATCCCTGATATCAGTGATATCCTGCCTGCTTCTCACAAACGACTGTGCAATAAAATCGACTTTGTTTTTTATGCCGAATTCAAGGTCATGGCGGTCCTTTTCCGCCAGACCCTTAAAGGGGAATCTGGCATCAGGGATATTGACTCCTTTGTGCTCTTTGAGAATGCCGGGATTGACTACCTCACATTGTACGGAATTCTCCGTCACGTTGGTCGCTCTGAGTGCGATATTCCCGTCATCGATATAGATAAAATCACCCGCTTTAATAACCTGCAGGGAACCCTGGTAATCCAGCGGTATTGTGTCACTATCATGCTTTGTAATTTGATTGCTCAGGAAGACAATCTGTTTTTCTTTGAGCTCGATGGTATCGGCGGCTCTATCCTCGAATGAACCGATTCTTATTCGAAAGCCTTCCAGGTCCTGCATTATCCTGACATTACCAGCACTTTCCCGGTTTAACCGGCCAAGAGCATCGATTCGCTTTTGATGATCGCCATGATTGCCATGAGAAAAATTCAGCCTGGCCACATTCATCCCGGCTTCTATCATTTCCCCCAGCATATTGTCTTTATCGCTGGAAGGGCCAATCGTGCAGATTATTCCTGTCATAGCCATATCGCTGATTTCTCCAAAGATATTTTTGTGTCAATATAACAATTAATACAATCAAGATACAGACCTCAAGGATTTTAATGAAAAAGCCCCGGGCTTAAACCGGGGCTTTTCTGTCATCTCACTATTTGCTCCGGGTATTTTACTCGAACAATTCACCAAAAAACATTTTCATATGACCCCAGGAGCGGCGGTCGGCTTCGGCGTTATATGCCGCACCTGTCAAAGGATCATCACCGGAACCCGGGTTGGTGAAAGCATGCACGGTCCCGGAATAGGCGATAAACTGGTAATCCACCCCGGCCGCACGCATTTCGTCGAAGAACGCGGTAATCTGTTCCATCGGAACATAAGGATCATCGGCGCCGTGACAGACCAGCACTTTACACTTTATATTTTTTGCAACCGACGGGTCGGGAGTGTCGAGATTGCCATGAAAACTGACCACGCCGGCAATCGCCGCCCCCGATCGGGCCAGTTCAAGTACCGTTCCACCGCCAAAACAATAGCCGATCGCGGCAATCCGACTGTTGTCGCAAAGCTCATTGTTCATAAGTACATTCAACCCAGCCGTCACCCGGTCGCGCATCAGTTGCCGGTCACCTCGATAAATGCTCGCCTGTGCTGCGGCTTCATCGCGCGTCTGCGGACGAATACCCTTGCCGTACATGTCCGCTGCGAACGCGACATACCCCATCTCGGCCAGTTGCCGGCATCGCATTTTTGCATAATCATTCAGTCCGGTCCACTCATGCACCACCAGCATGCCGGGACGTTTGGCATTGTTTGCATTATCCCAGGCCAGAAATCCCTCCAGTTCCACATCACCATGTTTGTAGATCACCGCTTTGGTCACAATCTCACCCCTGGCCGGTATCACGACACACAGGATTAATGCCATACATATTAACAGTTTCATGCTTCGCTCCTCTTATTGCTAAAATCTCACATTCCATTAAATATTCAAGATCTTCCATATCGGACCTTTCAGCCTTATATACGGCCGTCATCGTTCGGCCAATGAAAATTTCTTTCTACTATAACTTGACTCTGCTGAACAGCCGAATTATTTTATTATCAGGGGAGAATGATCATAATGTGAAATTCGTCCCCGGCCGTTCATATTAATATTTTGAGGAAAGTATGAATACCGAGGAATCACTGCATGAGATGCTGCTTCAGCTTGAAGAGCGCTTGCTGCAGCCGGAGACCAGACATTCCCCAGTCGATGTCGCCATGCTGCTTGCGGATGACTTTTTTGAAATCGGGGGTTCCGGCCGGATACATGATAGACAATCCATCATTGAGGAGTTATCAACCGAAACGACACCATTGATAACAATCTCGGACTTCCGGATGAAAATACTTGCGCCGGACAGTGCCCTGGTCACTTATCGTGCCGTTTTCCACGGTCATGATGAAGTCCCCGCAAAGCATTCTCTGCGAAGCTCTATTTGGAAAAATGTCGGCGGCGCATGGAAGATGATCTTTCATCAGGGCACACCGATTGCAATGCCATGAATTGACTTTTGTGAATCCAGAGCCCCCTTTTTATTTATTAATAGCCTTTATCATTAGTGATTCTCCAGCAAGCAAGAGTCGCGCCCATTGCTCGGGAATTAAAATATTTGTAACGAATATCTGCAGCAGTTTTCACATATGGTATTAAAAAACCTGAATATTACCTACTGACACAGTTTATTTTAAGTACTGCTGAACAAACTGTCGATTAGAATGTTACGTATAAATATAGTACTTTCGATAATTTGTTGGGAAACAATCTATAAAACACGGGGAACTTAAAATGATTTACAAACAATTTGGAATCCTTTCGGCTGTCCTGCTGGTCGTGTTTATGGTTTTCGGCTGCAGCAACAACGAATCGCCGGTTACTCCGAGTACAACCGGGTTCAGCGTCTCTGCGGCCGTCAAAGCCATCCCGGCCGATGCCGTAATCGACTCCGCGACAATGTATATTCATGTCACCGAAACCGCCGCGCATACGGTTACGGTCCACAGTATTACATTTGCCTGGGATGAGTCATCCGTCAATTGGGATTCATTCGGCGGCGCCTATAATCCCGATACGGTCGGATTAATACAGTTTGCGGACACGGGCTGGTATGCGCTGGATGTGACCGAAGTGGTCGAAAGGTGGTTTGACGGATCTGACGAAAATTTCGGTTTCTATCTTCAATATGGCGGCGAAGATACCGCTATGACCATGATCAATTCCAGCGAGGCCGGCGATTTTATGCCATATCTCGAAATCTGCTATACTGTTCATGAAGGCGATATGTGCGAGAATATGGATGTCCTTGATGATGCTGATATTTTCTCGGCTGATATTGAGGCCAACTATGGAGACGCCGAGATGCTTATGGTAGGCGGCCTTCCGGATGCAGACTCGACCCACAACACTTTAATCATGTTTGCCTTCGATAAAGTCGTCCGCTATGTTTCAATCGGTGGTATGGTCTTTATGGATACCGATGGAAACGGCATGTTTGATGAAGGCGAGGATGGTCTGGAGGATGTCACGGTAAACCTGTATGACTGTGATGACTCGCTTCTGGCAACCATGGTCACCGATGAAAACGGCCACTATATGTTTGACTCGCTGATGGCGGGTGATTATAAAATCGACTTTACCGCTCCTTTCGGCTACCAGATTAGTTCACCGATGGGCGGCATGACCGAGTGTATGACCATGCTTCCGGGGGAAGAGAATCTCGATGTTAATGCCATCGTATATGCTTATGATGGCTGCACCTATGGCAAGGGTTATTGGAAGAATCACGCCGGTTTCGGCCCTCAGGCCGATGAAGTCAGCAAATTGCTGCCGATATGGCTCGGTGATGACGGCGGTGCCAAGAGCATTGCCGTTACCGATGCTCAGATCGCCGTGGATATTCTTTCACAGCATGCTTACGGTCACCCTAGCAACGGTATAACGAAACTTTATGCTCATCTCCTGACGGCTAAATTGAATATCGCCAACATGGCTAATTCCGAGGACATTAATGAAATGATTAATGAGGCCGACGCCTTCCTGGCCGAGCACGACTGGACCGACTGGGATATGCTCGACAAGAGCCAGCAAAAGATGGTCCAGCAGTGGAAGAGACATTTCGAAGATTATAATGAGGGCGAAATCGGCCCCGGTCATTGCGGCAATGATTATGACGACGACAATGACGACCTGAACGAAGATATCTGAAATTTATTATCCTAAAAGAGAGCACAAAAAGAATCCGCGGTGCCGGTTGCACCGCGGATTTTATATTTCTGTATGGTATCTGGAATTCTAATGATTCACCGTCACTCCCCTTGATTCCAGAATCGGGATATAATCATCTATAGACTGCGTTGACAGCAGGTTATTTTGTAGGTATACAATTTCTCCCGAACCCAAACCGGAATTGTTGACGAGTGGCAGAATGTCAGAAATTTGATTAAACCTTAAATCCAATTCCTGGATATTTATCAGAGCGGAGAGTGCCGATATGTTGCTTACCTGGTTGAATGAACAATATAATTTCTCCAATCCTGTCAGGGACGCCAGGGGAGTAAGATTTAAGGCACCATTACTGTTCATAACCAGTACTTTCACCTGAGTAAAATTTGTGATAAATGTAATATCTGCAAGCCCGTTACTCGCGATATCAAGTTCGCGCAGCGATTCAAGCCCATATATTGGGGAATAATTGGTCACCTGGGTCGAATTAAGCCGCAGCCAGTCAAGATGATTTAAATTCGCCAGCGGCGAGATATCACTGACCGGATTATATCCGAGAGAGAGTTGCCCGAGATTCTCAAGATTGGCCAGGGGCGACAAATCACTGACATTATTATTCCCTAGACTAAGAGCCCAGAGTGTGGTCAAGTTCTGTAACGGAGACAAATCGGAAATTTCATTCCGGTCATCGAAAATTCCTACCTCAGCACCGCCCTTTTCCAAAATACAATTGTGCTGGCCCGCTTTTTCCCCAACCGCATGCTGACTATCCGCAATTTCACCATGGTCGATCTGATTGGAAGCGAGATGCATGTCCGGGAGTTGAACGGGTTCGGGGAAGTCGCCGAGGCCATAAATCAGAACTTCGGAATACCGGTCGCGATTGTTGAGGCGGCCATATCAGGTATGGGCGAATTAAGAAATCTTTGGGCTTAATCCGTTTATAAAATCATTTCTCTCTCCGCAAGCACCAATGGAGAAACGAATTGCTGAGAGTTCCGGCCTGCAAAGGATAGTCAAATTTGCCTTGCAATTAGTTAAATATTGATATTACTTTATTAGAGGATATCTAACAAATTCTCAGATTTATTTCATAGGAGGAGGAAAAAATGATAAGAAAAGGTCACTTCGCAGTCTTGCTCGCAGTAATTATCCTGGTTTGCATTTCATCTTCGGTTTTTGCCCAGAGCAAGCCGGTTCAACTGGCGCTGTTTACGCCTATCCAGATATTTCCGGAAGACACCAAAATTTCGGGTATTCGAATTAACCTGCTGTACGGCCGAAATGTCGCCGTAACCGGGCTGGATTGGGGGCTGGTCAATCATACCACCACGGGGATGTTCATGGGTGTGCAGTTCGGCCTGGTGGGTCTGGCCGATAGCGATTTTATGGGCTGGCAAAACACCGCTGTCAATGTGGTGAAGGGAAATTTCGAAGGCTTCCAATGGGGCTTGGTCAATTATGCCCATTACGCCAACGGTTTTCAGCTTGGCTTTGTCAATTATGCCGGAAGTATGAAAGGACTCCAGATCGGACTGGTCAATATAATCAAGCAGGGCGGCCAGTTCCCGGTTTTCCCATTTGTTAACTGGTCATTTTAAGCTCTTTATCCCGGCCCCTTTGTTCGGGGCCGGGATTTATATTTTATCTTATTAAAAACATTTTACCCATATTTTCGTGTAATCCAAAATGCAGATTCTATAATTATGCTTGCGATAAAAAGAGCAATGAGAATTAATTGCGATATGAAAATGAAAACCAACTATAAATAAATCCCGGAGTTTAATTATGCGTCTTTTCTTATTTTTGATTCTGCCTCTTCTGCTGCTGGCCGGTCCCGGCATAGCCGCCGATTGGCACATTACCCAGCTGGATAACGGCCTGAAAGTGATGATTCTGGAAAACCATCAGGTTCCGCAGGTCAATATCTCAACTACCGTCAAAGCCGGCGCCAAAAACGAATCCGATTATTTCGATGGCGCCACCCATCTGCTGGAACATCTCATTCTCTTTCGCGGAACCGACAACATGACGGGCGAGGAAGTCGGCGATGCCATGAAACAGCATGGAGCCTACTTCAACGGCTACACCTCATCCGACTGGACCGATTTCGTCATTACCCTGCCCAAAGAAAATCTCGATTTCGCTCTTAAAATTCACTCCGACATGCTCTTTCGTTCGAATTTTCCGAAAGATGCCATGAACAAAGAGCGTCAGGCAGTGCTGGAAGAAATCAACATCTCCGAAGATAACCCCGGCGCCAAGGCATACCGGGCTTCCTTAAAAACCCTCTATGGGAATCATCCTTATTCCAAAAATGTTCTCGGCACCAAGGAAAATATCAGCAGCATTCCCCGCGATTCGGTATATGCCTATTACAAGCGCTACTACGCACCTAATAATATGACCATGGTCATTGTCGGCGATGTCGACACTCAGGAAACCATGAATCTTGTCAACAAATATTTCGGTGACATTCCCAAGGGTGATGTCGTCATGGATAATTACGCCCTGCCGCCCAAACACGACAAGGTCACCGAAATTGAGATCCCGAAAGATATTAATCAGGCATACCTGGTGATGATGTCAATCGGGCCCAAGTCCGACAGCCCCGATCAGTATTCACTCGACCTGATGGCCACCATTTTGGGCAATGGCGAATCGAGCCGCCTCTGGAAAAAGTTAAAGGATGAAGACGGCCTGGTGTATTCCACCGGTTTCTCGTTCTACACCTCGAAATACGAAGGTACTCTTTTGTCCATGTCAACGCTCGATCCGACCAATATCGACACGGTGGAACAATCCATTGTCGGTATCCTGAAAGATGTCAAGCAGAATGGATTCACCGATAAGGAATTGCGCAAGGCCAAGAACAAAATAAAAACAGGCTACTATACATCGATGGAACGGGGGCTGGACAAAGCCGACAGTTATGCGCAATATGATTCCTTCATCGGTTATCAGTATATTGAAAATTATCCTGATAATATCGAAAAGGTGACTCTGGCCGACCTTAATGCTGCGGCGAAAAAATACCTTAACACCGATTCATATGTCAAAACCATGGTGGTGCCCAAATGAATAAATCAGTACTTATCAGCCCGATTTTTATATTAACCGTCATATTATTCATAGTCGGTTGCGGCGGACAGAACCCGGTGATAACCGTCGGCCCGGATGGCTATGGCAAAGCAACCATGCCAAATGGTATCACGATTGTGGTCAACAGGGATGAAACAACTTCTTTGACAGCCGCGAGAATTCTGATCGGCGGGGGCGTTCTTGCCGAAACGGCAGCCAATAACGGCATTACCAATTTGATGACCAAAATGCTGTTGAAGGGTAATGCCGCCATGACCGCATCCGAAATTACCGAGCAGCTCGATTTTCTCGGCGCCTCGGTATCGGTGGATTGTTTTCGCGACTATAGCGCCATTTCATTCACCTCGCTGACCGAAAACTTCGATCAGGTTCTGGATATCATTTCCCGCTGCCTGATTTCTCCGACCTTTCCCGAGGATGAACTGGAAAAACTGAAAATGGAAGTTGAGGGTGCCATAAAGGCCGCCGATGACAACCAGTCGGCCGCCTCAAGCAAACTGTTCTGGAAAACGGCTTATGGTGACCAGGGTTACGGTCTTCCAACGATTGGTACCGATGAATCGATTGCGAATTTAACCGTTGATGATATCAAGGCGCAGTACCAGAAACTGGTCGGCGGAAAGAATATTATTTTCTCGGTTGCCACCGATCTGCCGGCCGAAAACATATCAGGCATCATCGGCAAGAGACTCGGCGGAATCAAATCCGATGCCGAGCCGATTGCGGCCCCGGCATTGACCCTTCAAAATGAAAAATCCGGCTTTATTTCCTATGATCGAAATCAGTCCTTTGTCTATATGGGTTATGTGATGAATCACCTCGAGCCCAAAGAGCTGATTGCGGTTCTTCTGCTGAATGAAATCATGGGCAATAATGTCGGATCCCGCCTGTGGTATCTCCGTCAGGAAGAAAAACTGGCCTACACGATTTACACCCAGTATGCCGCTGATAAATACGGGAGTCTTTTCCGCGCCGCGATCGGTACCGACACCAGCAAAGTCAAACTGGCGCTTGCTTCACTTGAGCGTGAGTGGGACAAACTGATCAAGGACGGCATCACAGCCGAGGAACTGACCGACGCCAAAATCAACATGAAGAATAATCTGATTTTTTATATCGACCGCAAAAGCAACCGGGCCAACTATATGGCCTTTTATGAATATGCGGGATATGGATACAAATGCATTCTGGATATGATTGAAATGGCCGACGCCGTCACTCTTGATGATGTCAACAGCTTCGTCATGAGCAAATTAACCAGCGACCGGAAATATACTTCCATTGTCGGCAAGCAATAGATATTTAAGGGGCAGTGAATTTATTCACTGCCCCGTTTTCTTTATCCGAATCCAAAAGAATATATCTTCAGCATCCCTGTCGCTGCCATCTCACCAGCCATGTCGCCAATTCGTCGGCGCGTTCATCAGCAATGTCGAGGCCAAAAAGATGCTGCTTTTGAAATAATCCTTTTTTACACCATATCGTCTGTAAACAGGGCCGTAATCCTCCCGGATTCCGGCCCTTTATAATTGGAATTCCTCAATCCCCATGATCAAAGACTAAGTAGGTCGGGTTCCGAATGAGTCGGCAGACGAATGAGAAACCCGACAATTGCTCATTAAAATGTAATCAGTATTTATTAATATGATTCTATTAAGATTTGGAGTTACAGGAATGATAAAGGATCAAGAATATTATATTAATTTTAAAGGATGGTTATGAATGATGTCGGGTTTTTCGTTCATTCGCATTAACTCATTCACTCAGAATTGAGGTTCCCCCGATTTAGTGGACAGTTATATAAGCATATTCATTTTCTTTTTCAAAGTCAACTGGACTGACGTAACCAAGGGTAGAATGCCTTCG